>DASUBC010000575.1:0-4049 GCA_035763465.1 Thermomicrobiales bacterium | reverse complement strand
CCGGTGGTGCAGCGTCAGCATCGAGTACGGGTCGTTGCCCTCCTGCGCGACGTTCGCTGTCTCATAATCGTCGGCGATCGGCAGCCAGGGCGTGCCGGTGGTGAAGCCCGCGTTGGCGTGCGCGCTCCACTGCATCGGCGTGCGCTCGGGGTCGCGGCCCTCGCCGCGCGTGCGCGCCACCGGGTCTTGCGCCTGCTCCGGCGCGACCGGAATATCGTGCATTCCGATTTCGTCGCCGTAGTAGATCGTCGGTGTGCCGCGCAGCGTCAGCAGCAGCATCGCCGCGACGCGCGCCTGCGCCGCGCCGACGCGCGTCGCGATGCGCGACTGGTCGTGGTTGCCAATCACCCAGTTCGGCCAGCCGCCTGGCGGCAGCGCCGCTTCGTAGTGGTCAATCAGGGTGGCGATGAGGCGCGCGTTCCAGTCCGTCAGAATCAGGTGGAAATTGAAGGGCAGGTTGACGCCCTGGCCCTGCGCGCCATAGTACGTGACCAGCCGGTCCACGGGCAGGTAGATTTCGCCGATCAGCACGCGCTCGTCATATTCGTCCAGCACACCTCGCATCATAGCGATGATGTCGTGAACCTCTGGCCGGTCGGCGGTGTAGACCGGCAGAAAGGGCGGGCTGTGTGGATGAGTCGGGTCGTACTCAGGATTGATCGGGTTGTCGCGATACTGGTCGTCCTTGATCATCAACCAGATGACGTCCACCCGGAAGCCGTCCACGCCCCGGTCGAGCCAGAACCGGAGGCTGTCGAACATCGCGCGCTGTACGGCCGGGTTGCGCCAGTTAAGGTCGGGCTGCTCCTTGAGGAAGAGGTGGCAGTAATACTGGCCGGTCGTCGCGTCATATTCCCAGGCGCTGCCCCGAAAGAGGCTCTGCCAGTTATTCGGCGGGCCGCCATCTGGCGCGGGGTCGCGCCAGAGATACCAGTCGCGCTTCGGGTTCGCGCGTGACGACCGCGCTTCCTGAAACCAGGGATGCTGGTCGGACGTATGGTTCGGCACGAAGTCGAGCAGCACCTTCAGACCGCGCTGGTGCGCTTCGGCCAGCAGCGTGTCGAAATCGGCCAGCGTCCCGAACATCGGCTCGACGCCGGTATAATCGGCGACGTCGTAGCCAAAGTCGGCCATTGGCGAGGGGAAGATCGGCGAAATCCAGACAGCGTCTACGCCCAGCCATTGCAGGTAGTCGAGTTTCTCGGTGATGCCTGGCAGGTCGCCAATCCCGTCACCGTTACTATCCAGAAACGAGCGCGGATAGACCTGATAGACAATCCCCTGCTGCCACCACTGATACGGCACGCTCATGGCTACCTCCGTAAGAAAAGTCGGGCAGTCGGGCGGTCGGGCAGTGGGTTCAGAACGGCACCGCGCTTGTCTGCTGGCGCAACGCTAGACCAGCGCACTGCCTGACCGCCCGACTGCCCGACTGCCCGACTCGTACGCCGCACACAACATGCCAAAGTAAGTCGGCACTTCGTAGGAGAGCAGTTCGCCATGAAACCGCTGCCCGGCGATAGCGCCGTGCAGATTGAGGATTTGCCAGAGCGCGTCCGTCTTGGCGCGTTCAAGCCAGTCTGCATCCCAGGCGAGCATCCGGCCCAGGTCTTGTGCGTTGATCGCCTCGATCGTCGCCGCGTCGTACTCGGCGGCGGCCGGGTCGTAGCCATACGGGCCGTGGGGATCGTGCGCATGCCCCAGGTCGGCGCTGGCGATGAAGGCGATGCGGCGCCCCACCTGTTCCGCCGCGTGCCGCACGAGCTGGCCGAAGCGCGGAAAGAGCGCGAGCGGCAGCGCACGGTCGGGGCAGGCGACGACGACCCGTGGCGGCGGGTTGAACGTGTGGCCCATGAACCGGAACGGGACGACTGCGCCCCAATCCAGCGGCAGACACGCGGCCGGCCTGGCTGTTGGGCGGCCCGTCAGCCGTGCGACCGGCACGTCGCACTGGCGGGCCGCCGTGGCAATCGCGGCGTTGAGCGCGTTGTCCACCTGGAAGGAGACTGCCACCGTGCCGCCCGGCCCGCTCAACTCGCCGCCGACCCGTCCCGTATCCAGGAGCGAAAACGCTCCTTCTACGGGAATGCCATGCGGCGTGACCAGCACGATCGTCTCCGGTTGCGCCGCTGCCATCCGGCGCCCCAGCTCTTCCATCGCCCGCCGCGTCGCCAGCGCCTTGCGCCCCTCCACGCCACTGATTTCGCTGATAACCAGCCCGCCATGTGGCGCGATGCAGGCAAAGACCAGACCACCCATCTATCACCCTCGTCGTTATCGGCTATGCCGCCATTGGCACGTCGCCACCAGCGAATCTACGCTGGCCGGGGCGCAACGTCAAGGCTAAGATGTGGCGCGGGAATCGCGCCGCTCCTTGCCCCACACACCGTGTCGTGGGAGAGGAGAATTGTCGGCGCTGGCGGGGAATGAGTTCACAGTTGTGAGTGCGTGCGTCGTAAGTTGCTTTTGGAGGGATCCGCGCCAACTAATAAGCGCCGTGTTAACCTGAGCCTGCTCACGCACTCGCGATTCACGACTCACGACTTCGCCCGGTTGACAGTGCGGCGGCTTTCGGCTCTAATGTGCGCGAGCGCGCGGCCATGCGTGCTGTTCGATGTGTCTTTCGTCGTCTCAGCGACGACGTGCAATAGATGAAAGGACGTTGCCGTGACCTATGTCATTACCGAACCTTGCAAGGGGGTGAAGGACGCGTCTTGTGTCGAGGTGTGTCCGGTGGATTGCATCCATTCCGACGATGACGCGGACATGTACTACATCGATCCCGATGAGTGCATTGACTGCGGCGCTTGCGAGTCAGTTTGCCCGGTTAACGCCATCTTCTACGAGGAAGATACGCCGGAGGAATGGAAAGAATATCTCGAAATCAACGCCGCCTACTTCAAGAAATAACCCTGCCACATTCTCCAGAACTTCTGCACCGTCCTGCCCGCGCCAGCGCGGGCAGGACGGCTTGCTATTCGTAGCGTGTACCTGTCAACCAGCCTGTTGCGCGTACAGGTCGCGCGTCAGTTGAATCTGCCCCCAGTGTTCCAGCATGTGCTCGCCGATGTGCAGAAGGAACCAGGCGCCGGTGCGCGGCGTGCCGCGCATCGAGTACTGCGCCGCGAAGTCGGCGGGTGTGTAGGCGCTGGCGCGGGCCTGTAAGGTCGTCCAGGCGGCGTCAACCTGGGCCAGCAGCGTCGCGGCATCAGGGCTGGTTGCCGCGAACTGTTCGTCGCGATGGCGCTCGATCGTCTCGCCGCGCCCGGTCGCCAGCAGAAACGTGCTCGACTCGATCATGTGGGCGAGCAGGCCGGCGATCGTATTGCCGCCCGGATAGGGCCGCCAGTTCAGGGCCGCCGCGCTCTGGCCAGCCAGTCCCGCGTGAATGTCCTGCCGCAATTGCTCTAAGTTGCCGACGACTGTTTCGACGACCGGGTCCATTGTGCCCCCCTTGCTGCTCACAACTTGATCAAGCCGCGCGAGAGCGCGACGGTGACGGCCTCGGTGCGGTCACTGACATCCAGTTTCTGAAAGATATTGGCAACGTGCGTCTTGACCGTGCTCTCGCTGATATGCAGTTGCACGCCGATCTGCTTGTTGGCCGCGCCTTTCGCCAGCAGGCGCAAGACATCGAGTTCGCGCTCGGTCAACTGATCCTGCGGCGGCTCTGCTTTGCCGCGCGAGAAGCGGTCGAGCAGGCGGGTGGCGACGGCCGGTTGCAGCAGCGATTCGCCGCGCGCCACCGCGCGCACGGCGCGAAAGAGTTCATCACGCGGCGCGTCCTTCAGCAGATAGCCCCGCGCGCCTGCCGCGATGCCCTGAAAGATCGAATCGTCGTCACCATACGTCGTCAACACAATCAGTTGAATGTCGGGGTGGTTGGCACGAATCTGCTTGATCGCCTCGACCCCGCCGAGGCGCGGCATTTGCAGGTCCATCAGGACGATGTCGGGCCGCAAGGCGCCCGCGCGCTCGACCGCCTCCTGCCCATCACGCGCCTCGCCGACGACATGAATATCCGGCTCGCGGGATAGCATCGCCGCCAG
>DASUBC010000574.1:0-8446 GCA_035763465.1 Thermomicrobiales bacterium | reverse complement strand
GCGTCTGTGTAGGGGGCGTATGCTATACTTTTGCTAGTCATACGTGCTCCGCGCCGGGCGCCGGCGCGTCACCGCGACGACGAATGAGTGAAGGTCATGCCCACCGGGTTTCTCAATTCCCTCTGGATTATCCCCATTCTTGGCGTCCTGATTCTCGTCCACGAACTCGGCCACTTCTTCGCGGCGCGGCTCGTCGGGATTCGCGTCGAAGAGTTCGGCATCGGTCTACCGCCACGCCTGTGGGGCTACACGGCGAAGAACGGTGTCATCTACTCGATCAACTGGATTCCGTTCGGCGGCTTCGTGAAGATGTACGGCCAGGACGATCTGCGGCCTGATGGCGGCGCGGCGTACGGGCCGGATTCGTTCGTGTCGAAGTCCGCGCCACAGCGCGCGTTCGTACTCGTCGCGGGCGTGCTAATGAATCTGCTGCTGGCGGTGGTGATTTTCATCGCTATCTCCGCCGGGCAGGGGCGGCCAGTTACCCAGCTCTTCATTGATCAGGTGGTGCCGGATACGCCGGCGCAGGCGGCGGGCTGGCTGCCAGGCGACCAGATCGTCGCGGTGAACGGCCAGCCGGTGACGGACGCAAACAAACTGAAGGCGCTGACCGATACCTATGCCGGGCGCACGATGGGTGTTACCGTGCTGCGCGGCGGCCAGCGCATCGAGACGACGGTCGGGCCGCGCGTCAGCCCGCCGGCAGGCCAGGGGCGCACGGGCGTCGCGTTACTCACGCGGACCGATTACCAGCCGATGCCGCTCTGGCAGACGCCGGTCGAAGGCGTGAAGGCCACCTGGCAGACGTTGCAACTGGAAGTAAGCGGCCTGCGGCAGATGGTGTCAGGGCAGATCAGCCCGAACGAGATCGCCGGCCCGATTGGCATGGGACAGATTACCAGCGAGGTTGTCTCGCGCAGTACGCTGCCGCTGTGGGTAACGCTCGGTAACCTGGCGGGTTTCCTCTCGCTCAACCTGTTCCTGCTGAACCTGCTGCCGATTCCGGCGCTGGACGGCGGGCGGCTCGTGTTTGTAATTCTGGAAATGCTGCGCGGCGGGCGCAAGGTTGCGCCGGAACGCGAAGGCATGGTTCACTTTATCGGTTTGCTTGTCTTGCTGACGCTGATGTTCGTCATCGCGTTCGGTGATATTTCGCGCATCGTGCGCGGCCAGTCGTTGATACCGTAACGATGGGTCGAAGGTCTGAAGGTCGAAGGTCGAAGATCGCTCATGAGGAGGCAGTAGCTTTCGTCCAAACAGCGTTCGCAGATAGACCGCAGCATTGCCTGGAGAGACCTTCGACCCGAATCGCCATCCATAAAGGAGCGTAAGCGTTATGTTGCCCCCGCGCCGGAAATCGCGCCAGGTGCGTATTGGCGACGTGCTGATTGGTGGGAACGCGCCGATCAGCGTGCAATCTATGACCACGACCGATACCGCCGACGTCAAGGCCACGCTGGAGCAGATCGCCCGGCTGGTGGACGCGGGTGTGGATATCGTGCGCGTCGCCGTGCCGGATAAGCAGGCGGCGGCGGCGCTGCCGGAACTGATCAGGCAGACGCCCGTGCCGCTGGTCGCGGACATTCATTTCGACTACCGCCTGGCGCTGGCCGCGCTCGACGCCGGCATTCACGCCTTGCGCCTGAATCCTGGCAATATCGAGAAAGAGGACTACGTCCGCCAGGTTGTCGCCAAGGCGAAGGAGCGCGAAGTGCCGATTCGGATCGGCGTCAACTTCGGCTCGATTCCCAAGATCAGCAAGGAAGAGTCGGACGAGATCACGCAGACGGTCGCGAACACGACCGAGCTGATCGCCGAGCAGATGGTGCGCGGCGCGCTGAAGCATGTCCGTATTCTGGAGGATATGGACTACACCAATATCAAGATTTCGCTGAAGGCGTTCGACGTGCCGACGATGATCGAAGCCTACACGCGCATCGCCGACCGGGTGGACTACCCGCTACACCTGGGCGTCACGGAGGCCGGCACGCCGAAGGCCGGTTCGATTCGTTCGGCCATCGGCATAGGCTACCTGCTGGCACGCGGCATCGGCGATACCATCCGCGTCTCGCTGGCCGGCGATCCGGTGGAAGAGGTCTATACCGGCTTCGAGATTTTGAAGAGCCTCAATCTGCGGCAGCGCGGCGCGACGATGGTCGCCTGTCCGACCTGCGGGCGGGTGGAGATTGACCTGATCGCGCTGGCCGAGCGGGTCGAGAAGTACCTGGAGCGCGTGCGGACGCCGATCAAGGTCGCGGTGATGGGTTGCGTCGTCAACGGGCCGGGCGAATCGCGCGACGCCGACATCGGCGTGGCGGGTGGACGCGGTAAGGGCGTCATCTTCGCCAAGGGCGAGATCGTTCGCACCTGCGCCGAGGCCGAGATTCTGCCGACGATCATCGAAGAGATCAACAAACTAGCCGGCATTGATGCGCCGGTGACGCCCGAACTGATCGAGTCCATCGGTGGGATACCGGGCGGCAACCCGAACGGCGACCGCGTGATCGAGGGTGACCACGAGGCCGATACAGAGCAGTTTATCGTCGGCCACCAGGCGCTGCCGCTCTTCCACGTCAGCAACGCAACCGGCGTGCCGGCTGGTCGTTCACACCGCAGGGGATAAACCGCCTGCGGGACACAATCAACGAGGATTCCCGGCGTCGCCGCCTCGACGTCGTCTCCGCGTGGTTCCGGGTGCGGAATCGCGCCGGCAACGATGGGGCGGCGCTTGTATGCCAGTCGTGAGTGCGTGAGTGCGTGAGTCGTGAGAAAGTTCAGGCCAGCACTCTGCCTGGTGGCTGGCGCAATGTCAGTCCAAGCTACTCACGACTCACGCACTCACGCACTCACGACTATTTGACGCCAGCAGGCTGATTGGAGTATAGGTGCGTGGATTGGGCGCGGCGGGGCCGGGCCAGCCACACGAGAAGGGGTGAAGACGACATTGCAACTGCTCAGCTTCGCGCGGACGGGCGGCGATCCGGTTGTCACGCGGAAGGGCATCAGCGGCATGGGTATCAAGCTGATCGTGCAGATTCCCTGCCTCAACGAAGAGCAGACACTGCCGGCGACGCTGGCGACAATCCCGCGCACCATTCCCGGCATTGACGTTCTCGAAATCCTGGTCATTGACGATGGTAGCACCGATAAGACGGTGGAGGTCGCGCGGCGCGGCGGCGCGCATCACGTCGTGCGCCACGTCGGCAACAAGGGGCTGGCGGAAGCGTTTCAAAGCGGGGTGGACGCCTGCCTGCGCCTAGGCGCCGACATCATCGTCAACACCGATGGCGACAATCAGTATCCGCAGGAGCTGATTCCCGCGCTGGTGCAGCCGATTTTGGAGCACCGCGCCGACATCGTCATCGGCGACCGGCAGACCAACACCATCGAGCATTTTTCGCCCAGCAAGAAGGTCTTGCAGCGGTTTGGCTCCTGGGTGGTCCGCAAGGGTTCAGGCACGAAGGTGCCGGACGCGCCGAGCGGCTTCCGGGCCTACTCGCGCGAGGCGGCGCTGCGGATGAATGTCGTCACGCGCCATTCCTACACGCTGGAGACGATCATCCAGGCCGGGAAGAAGAATCTGGTAATTGAGTCCATTCCGGTGCAGACGAACATCGTGACGCGCCCCTCGCGCCTGATGCGCGGCACCTTCGATTACATCAAGAAGCAGGGTGCGACGATCGTCCGCATCTACGCGATGTACGAGCCGCTGAAGTTCTTCTTCCTGGCCGGCTCGGCAATCTTCGGCGTCGGGTTCCTCTTCCTGTTGCGGTATCTGTACTTCGTCGCGACGGAAGGCCGGCGCGGCGCGGGCCACCTGCAATCGGTGGTCTTCGGCGGCGCGCTTCTCACAATCGGCGTGCTGATTTTCCTGATCGGTCTGCTCGCCGACCTGATCGCGAGCGTGCGCCGGTTGCTCGAAGATACGCTCTACCGCGTGAAGAAGATGGAACTGCAAATGGAGCGCGAGCGCGGCGAACGCGAGCAACTGCTGGCGAGTATCCTCAACTTCGATCAGAACGGCGAGCTGCCGGGCGATGCGCCGCCGGACGGCCACCCGCCGGACGCGCAATCGCCGCTGACACTCGCGCGAACCGACGCGCCGACCGGGCGCACGCGGCGCTAGCACGATTGTGGCTGGCGTGGTCGCCGCCGGGCATCTGACGCTGCACCTGCCGATGAGCCATTCGCTCAAAGACAAGCGGCAGGTGCTCCGGTCGCTGCAAAGCCGTATTCGGGACACGTTCGGCGTCTCCATTGCCGAGACAGGCGCGCAGGACCGCTGGCAGCTGGCGGAACTGACGATCGCCTGCGCCGCAAGTGACGCCACACACGCGCAGGCCACGCTGGAGAAGATCGCCGACTTCGTCGAAGGCTTTCACCTGCCGGTCGAGATCGTCGCGGCCGATAGCGAGTTGCTCTACTTCAAGTGACGAGGGACGAGCGGCGAGTGATGAGTGGTTTGCATCGGCACACTGCCTGACTGCGAGCGCGGCGCCGATGCGGGCCACCCCCGATTAAAATCCGAGGCTGAAGGCTGCGGCCACGAAGTCCCCCTTCGGGGACTAGGATTGCTACTGGCTTGGCGGCTCATCACTACGGTTGGCGCCGATCCTAGCCCGCGCAGGCGGGCTTCGTGGCCGCAGCCTTCAGCCCGCGGTTTCAACCGCCAGGGCACATCAATGGCATCGCGCCAGCAGCCCGACACCGCGCTGACCAAAACTCCACTCGTCACTCGTTACTGGAAACACCACGCCTGCTACAATCGCGCTGCTGGCTTGTTGTTGTAGCGGGGAGGGGGCGGATGAGCGGGGATTTTCGGGTTGGGCTGACGCGGGATTTTCTGAAGCCGGACGGCACGCTCGGGTTTGGAGACATCAGCCTCGGCTTGCTCGACGTGCCGGGCATCAGCTATGAGTTCCTGGCGGAGCAGACGCGCGAGTTGCGCGCCGATCAGGTGCGCGACTACGACGCGCTAATCGTGCTGACCGCGCGGGTCACGGCGGCGTCGCTGGCCGGCGCCGAGCGACTGGCGCTGGTCGCGCGCTTTGGCGTGGGCTACGACAGCGTGGACGTGGACGCCTGCACCGCCAACGGCGTGCTGCTGACGATTACGCCGGATGGCGTGCGCCGCCCGGTCGCTTCGTCCGTCATGGCGTTCATGCTGGCCCTCAGCCATCAACTGTTGCCGAAGGACCGCATCACGCGCGCCGGCCGCTGGGACGATCGGGCTGATTACGTTGGCCCGGCCGTCACCGGCCGCACGCTCGGCGTGATCGGCTTTGGCAATATCGGGCAGGATGTCTTCCGGCTGGCCCGGCCGTTCGACATGCGTTTCATCGCGCACGACCCCTATGGCTCGCCGGAGGCCGCCGCCGCGCTCGGCGTCGAGCTGGTGGACCTGGCGACACTGTTACGCACGGCGGACTTCGTCTCGATCAACTGCGCGTTGACGCCCGAGACGCGCCACCTCATCAATGCCGAACGCCTGGCGCTGATGAAGCCGACCGCCTTCCTCATCAACACGGCGCGCGGGCCGATCGTGGATCAGGCGGCGCTGACCGCCGCGCTGCGCGAGCGCCGGATCGCTGGCGCGGGCATTGATGTCTTCGAAGAAGAGCCGGTTGACCCCAACGACCCCATCCTGACGCTCGACAACGTCATCGTCACGCCGCACGCGCTGCCCTTCACGGACGAAATAATGAAGGGGAATGGGCGCGGCGCTTGTGAGAGCGTGCTGGCGGTCGCGGCCGGCAATCTGCCGCGCAACATCGTCAACCGCGCGGTGGCTGACAGTCCAGTGCTGGCCGCGAAACTCCGGCGTTATCGCGAGCGGCGGGGGTAGCGGCTCCGGCCGGTGTCTCCGTCTGCTGCGAACTTATGCTATTGTGCCGCTCACACGTTGGGTGGCGCGACATCGCAGGCACGGCAAGGAGGCGCTATGCGGCGGTTAGGCGGAGTATGGCGTGGTGCGCTCGGTCTCTTAATCGTCATGGGTCTGCTGGGCGCGCTACTCGGGCTGACGCCAGCCCAGATAGCAGCAGCGACGCCCACGGTGGTCATACCCACGGCGGGCACGCCAGCGACCGCGACACCGGCGGCTGGCGGCGCGCTGCCGCACTTCGAGCCGGGCGCCTGCGCCTATCCGCCAGCGCCGGAGGTAGCGCAGGCGGTGCGGTGTGGCACAGTCGTCGTACCGGAATCGCACGCGCACCCGAACGGCAAGACGATTCGCCTGCCAGTGCTGGTCTACCGGGCGGCGAATCCGAATCCCGCGCCGGAGCCGATCGTGCTGTTATCCGGCGGTCCAGGCCAGAGCGGCGCGGTCTTTGTCAGTTACCTGACCGGCCCGCGCTATGCGGCGCTGGCGGCGCACAACGACCTGATCGTCTTCGACCAGCGCGGCACCGGCAAGGCGCAGCCGAACCTGAATTGTATGGAGGTGCAGGGTAGCGGCACGCGCGCCGACGACGCGCGGCTAAAGGCGCTTGCCGCGCCAACGTTCACTGACCTCATGCTGCAATGCCGCGACCGGCTAGAGAAATCCGGCGTAGACCTCGGCACCTACACGACGACAGAGAACGCGGCCGATGTCAACGACATTCGCGCGGCGCTCGGCTACGCGAAAATGAACCTCTACGGCGCCTCGTATGGCTCCGAGCTGGGGCTGGCGATCGCGCGGGACTTCCCGCAGTATGTCCGCGCGTCGGCGCTCGGGTCAATCGTGCCGCTGCAAACGCCCTTCTTCGCCGAGCAGGCGGTCAATTTCGACCGCGCGCTGACCGAACTGTTCGCGACCTGCGCCGCCGACGCGCATTGCAACGCCACCTATCCTGACCTGAAGGGGACGTTCCAGCGCGCGGTCGCGACCTTCGACGCCAATCCACTGATTGTGCCGCTGAAGAACCCGCAAAATGGGCAAACGGTCAATTTCCCCATGACCGGACGGACCTACGCGGTGCTGGTCTTCCAGTTGCTCTACACGACCGATTTGCTGGCCTATATGCCGGACATTATCACCCAGGCGGCCAACGGCAACACGACGCTGCTCGCCGTGCTCCTCTCCAGCGCGCTGGGTGAGGGCGGCCTGGCGTACGGTATGCACTTCTCAATCACCTGCACGCACAGCACATCGGACGCGCGCAAGCAGGCGATGCTGGCCGCCGAACAGCAGATTCTGCCGGAGGCGCGCGAAGCGCTGGAGCAGACCGAACTGCTCTACTTCGCGGTCTGTCCACAGTGGCCGTCGCAGGGCGCCGACCCCAACGCCGATCAGCCGGCGGCGAGCAGCGTGCCGACGTTGCTGGTGAGCGGCCAGTTCGACCCGATTACACCGCCGGCCTACGCGCGGCAGGCGGCGTCGGCGCTGCCGCACAGCTTCGTGGTGGACCTGCCGGACGCTGGCCATAGCGCGACCTTTGCGCTGGGGCCGGTCGGGCAGTGCGGCCAGCAGGTGGTGTTGACATTCCTGGCGCATCCCGACCAGGGACCGGACCAGGCGTGCCTGGGGCAGTTGCCGCCCTTCCAGTTCACGACGCTGCCGGCGGAACTGACCGGCCCGGCCGCGACGCCGACGCCGCGGATGCCGGGGCTGCCGAACACCGGCGCGGGCGGCAAGCAGCAGAGCGCTGATCTGCCTCTGGCGCTCGTGCTTGGTGCGCTGGCGCTCCTGTTTGGTGGGCTGGCGTGGCGGCGGGCGCTACGCAGATAGCAAAATGCCCGGCTGAACATAGTCAAGGTCGCCGCCAGGGGGCTTTGCGATGGCCGACCACCTGCCTGCCGATGTCTGGGCCAGCGGCGCGGCGTATGAGCCGTATGTTGGGCGCTGGAGCCGCCTCGTCGCCCAGGAGTTTCTGGCCTGGCTGGCAGTGCCGCCTGGTGGGCGCTGGCTCGATGTGGGGTGCGGTACCGGCGCGCTGACGCGGGCAATTCTCGACCACGCCGCGCCGGCTGTCGTGCAGGGCGTGGACCCTTCGGCGGCATACATCGCCTACGCGCGCGCGCAGGCCGGCGACCCACGCGTGCGGTTCGTGACTGGCGACGCTCGCGCACTGCCAATTACGGACGGCGCCTTCGACGCCGTGGTCTCCGGGTTGATGCTGAACTTCGTGCCGCAGCCGGAGCAGGCGGCCGGCGATCTGGCGCGCGTTGTCCGGCCGGGCGGGATCGTTGCGGCCTACGTCTGGGATTACGCGGGCGAGATGCAGCTGATGCGCCACTTCTGGGACGCGGCGGTGACGCTCGACCCAGCGGCGCGCGACCTGGACGAAGGACGGCGCTTCCCGCTCTGCCAGCCCGAGCCGCTCGCCGCGCTCTTTCGCACCGCTGGGCTGCGGAACATCGAGACCCGCGCCATTGAAGTGCCGACGCGCTTCCGCGACTTTGATGACTACTGGTCGCCGTTCCTCGGCGGCCAGGGACCGGCGCCGGGCTACGTCATGTCCCT
>DASUBC010000573.1:0-7467 GCA_035763465.1 Thermomicrobiales bacterium | reverse complement strand
CACAGCACACCGTCGCAGACGGCGTGGGCGGTGCTGTCGCTGCAACTGGCCGGGTTGGCGGAACACCCGGCCTGCCAGCGCGGACTGGACTACCTGATCGCGCGGCAGGTGGGAGGGACGTGGGACGAGCCGGAATACACCGGCACCGGCTTCCCGCGCGACTTTTACATTAACTATCACCTCTACCGGCACCTGTTCCCGATGATGGCTCTGGCTTATACGAGTCGGGCAGACGGGCAGTCGGGCAGTGGCCTGGGGCGACACTGTGCTTGCAGTTAAGCGCGGTGCTGAAACAAACCCACTGCCCGACTGCCCGTCTGCCCGTCTGCCCGACTTCGAGGAGGTACGTTGAGATGGCTGTTCCGTTGCGGCAAAGTCTGACCGTTGGCGCCTATATCATGAAGCAGCGCCTGCGGCGTAATCCCAAGTTCGCGCTCGTGCTGCAACTGGAACCGCTGTACCAGTGCAACCTGGCCTGCGCCGGGTGCGGCAAGATACAGCACCCGGACGACATCCTGCGCCGCCGGCTCACAGTGGCGCAGTGCGTCGCCGCTGTCGAAGAGTGCGGCGCGCCGATCGTCTCCATCGCGGGCGGCGAGCCGCTGATTCACCGGGAGATTGACCAGATCGCGGCGGCGCTCGTCGCGCGCCGAAAATTCGTCTATCTCTGCACCAACGCGCTGCTCTTAGAGAAGAAACTGGACCGCTTCGCGCCTTCGCCGTACTTCGCGTGGTCGGTGCATCTTGACGGCCTGCGCGAGCGGCACGACCAGTCGGTCTGTCGCACGGGCGTCTTCGATAAGGCGGTCGCGGCCGTCAGGGAGGCCAAGCAGCGCGGCTTTCGCGTGACCACGAACACGACCTTCTTCGCCCAGGACGACGCCCAGACGATCCGTGATGTGCTCGACTTCCTCAATGACGAACTCGAAGTGGATACGATGCAGATCGCGCCGGGCTACGCCTACGAGAAAGCGCCCGACCAGGAGCATTTCCTCGGCGTGGAGCGCACACACGCCATCTTCCGCGCGGCGTTCGCCGACGGGCGGCGCAAGAAGTGGCGGCTCAACCACACCCCGCTTTACCTCGACTTCCTCGAAGGGAAGGTGGATTTTCGCTGCACGGCCTGGGGCATCCCTTGCTATTCGGTATTTGGCTGGCAGCGCCCCTGCTACCTGCTGGCCGATGGCTATGCCGGCTCCTACCGCGAACTGCTTGAGGAGACCGACTGGGACCGCTACGGGCGCGGTCACAACCCCAAATGCGCAAACTGCATGGCGCACTGCGGCTACGAACCAACGGCGGTCGTGGCGACGATGGCCTCGCCGAAGGAATCGCTCCGGGCAATCACCGGGACGATCGTCGGCTAGCAGGCGGCCCTCACCCCCTGGCCCGCGACCCACTGCGGTGGGTACCCCGCCACCTTGCAGGCGAGGGGAAACGGCCGACCACCTCATAGCCGGTTCCCCCTCGCCCGTGACGCGGGAGAGGGGCAGGGGGTGAGGGCTGCCTGGGTGAGGTCCGCCGGGGATAAGGAAACGCATGGACGGCAGCACAGAGATCTTCCTAACCGGCGGCACTGGTTTCGTCGGCGCGCAGGTGCTGCGGGCGCTGCTCGACGCCGGCTACCAGGTGCGCGCTCTAGTGCATCAGCACCCGGAGCGCCTGCCGGCGCTGGCGGGTTGCACGCCGGTGCGTGGCGACCTCGCCGCGCCGGGGGCATTGGCGCGGGCGATGGCCGGCTGCCGCTATCTGGTGCATGTCGCTGCCCTCTACTCTTTCGCGCCGCGCGACCGTGCCCGTATCTGGGAGACGAACGTGCAAGGTTGTCGCGGGCTGCTGGAAGCGGCGCGCATTGCCGGCGTCGAGCGCGCCGTGGTGACGTCCAGTTCCTCGGCGGTCGGACCGGCGGTCGCCGGCCGCCCCGCGACCGAGGCCGACCGGGTGGTTCACCACGGCGGCCTCTCCGCCTATCACGGCGCGAAGATCGCGGAGGAGCAGGTGGCGCTGGCCGCCCAGCTGCCGGTCGTCCTGGTGTTGCCGACCGCCCCGGTCGGCCCTGGCGACTGGAGGCCGACGCCGACCGGCCGGATTGTGCTCGACTTCCTGCGCGGGCGAATGGTCGCGTCCGTCAAGGGCGGGATGAACGTCGTCGCGGTCGAAGACGTGGCGCGCGCGCATGTCCTGGCGCTCGAACAGGGTCGCCCAGGCGAGCGGTATCTCATCGGCGGCGAGAACCTGTCCTTTGACGAACTCTGGCGGCGCCTGGCGGCAGTGTCGGGCCGGCGTGCGCCGGCGCTTCACCTGCCCCACGGCCTCGTACTCTCGCTCGCCTGGGGCGACGAACTGCGCTGCCGCTTGCTCCGGGCTACACCCGTGATCCCGCTTGAAGGGGCGCGGATGGCCCGGCATTACATGTACGCCAGCAGCGCGAAGGCCGAGCGCGAGTTGGGTTATCAGCCCTCGCCTGTGACTGAGGCGCTGGTCAGGGCGGTGGCTTGGTATCGTGACCACGGCTATGCCGCCTGAACCGATGTACTGGCTGCCGGGCGATTCATGCGGTGTGACCGTCTTCACCGCGACCGGCCTGGAAACGTGGGCCGCGCGGCGCAGGCTGCCTCCCGGCATCCGAATCGAACATACCGGCGTGGCGCTCCGCGCCTGGTCGCCACGCCACGCACAGCCATTCGTGTCCTGCGGCCTGGCTGGGGGACTGGATACCGCGCTGGCACCAGGCACGATCGTCATTCCAACGTGGGTTGGGCTGCCTACCGGCGAGCGCCTGCATTGCCACGCGCTGCTCGTGGCGGCATTGGTGACGGCGGCGTGCCGGCTCGGCTACGCGCCGGTGACCGCCCCACTCCTCACCACGCCGCGCATCGTAACCGGAGCCGCGCGCTGGGAATGGTACACCAGGGGATACGCCGCCGCCGATATGGAGACCGGCCTGCTGCTGAGCTGGCGCCCCGATGGCGCGGCGGTACGAGTCATCCTCGACACGCCAGCGCGCGATCTGTCACCCGCCTGGACGCATCCTTTGTGGGCGCTGTGTGCTCCGCGCCACTGGCCGGAAGCCGTCCGGCTCGGTCTCGCCGCTCCGGCCTACGCCCTCCGGGCAGCCGCCGTCGTGGCCGAGGCGCTGAGGACAATCGGCGAACAAGATGATTGCCGGCAGCCTGTATCGTGGTAGCGGTGGCTACGGCTGCGTGCAGTAGCCTGTACTCCACCTACAATGAGTGGTCATTCTGCACGACAAAGTCGGGTTTTACGCTATGCGCAACGACGGCTGTACCGGGAGAAGTTCCGCTGTAGCGCCAGAAGATGGACCCAGGCGGGGATGATTCAAGTATCGTTCTACCGCTTGCCGCCCTTGCCCCTACGGACCAGTAACAAGCCATGCGGCCGGTTAATGCCGCTTTCCCGCAGGGCTATCAGGTCTTCGGCGTGTAGCCCCGCGCTATGCAGCAACAAGACAACAGTGTGGCGCACGAATGGCGGCAAGGTAGTGGGATAGCCGCGCGCCCGTAGGAAGTCGTAGAACCGTCCTAGCCGTTCTTTGTGCCATGCTACGGTTTGGGCGCGTGGTTTTCGGCCCCGTGGTGTTCGGATTGCGTCGTGCAGCGTTGCCCCCTTGCCGAACCGTGTTCTAAAAACGGTCCCTTCTGCAAGGCAACGCTTGTTCTAATTGGGCGGTTGTGGCACACCCGAATTCCGGCGCCATACTGCGGAAAAGGGTGCCGACGGCTGGAATCGAACCAGCGACCCAGGGCTTATGAGTCCCTTGCTCTACCTCTGAGCTACGTCGGCCTGGCGGGCGAACAGCCCACAGCACCGGCAATGCTAGTACACCGGCGGCGCGAGTGTCAAGCCGCGCGCAGTGTACGTACAATATGCTACAATCGCCACCCGGCCTGGCGAGGGCGGCTATACTTAGAACGAACTGGCCGGCGGCGCTGGCGCGGGAAGGGGTGAGTGGTGACGGGCACGAGCGAACTGCTGGCGGGATTGAACGCGGAACAGCGCGCGGCGGTCGAGACGGTTGATGGGCCAGTGCTGATTATCGCCGGTCCAGGGAGTGGCAAAACGCGAGTTTTGACCCACCGGATCGCCTACCTGCTGCAAGAGCGCGGCGCGCCGCCATACACCATCCTGGCCGTCACTTTTACGAACAAGGCGGCCAAGGAGATGAAAGACCGCCTCGAACGCCTGGTCGGCCCGGTCGCGCGCGACCTCACGGTCGGCACCTTCCACAACTTCTGCGTGCGCGTGCTGCGCCAGCATGGCGTTCACCTCGGCCTCGACCGCTCGTTCACCATCTACGACACCGACGACCAGCTCAGCGTGATCAAGCGCGCGTTGAAGGCGCTCGACCTTGATCCCAAGCAGTTTCCGCCGCGCGGCATTCTCAGCCGCATCTCGGCGGCGAAGAGCGTGCGCGCGACGCCGGAAGATTTCCGCGCGCAGGTGGAGACCTATGGCGATGAGATCGTCGCGCGCGTCTACCCAGTCTACCAGGCCGAACTGCGGAAGAACGCCAGCGTGGATTTCGACGACCTGCTCAACTACACCGTCTATTTGTTCGAGGCCGCGCCCGAGGTGCTGCGCCGCTATCAGGAGCGGTATCGCTATGTGATGGTGGACGAGTACCAGGACACCAACCACGTCCAGTACAGCCTGATCCACCTGCTCGCGGCGGGGCCGGAGGCGAATCTGTGCGTCGTCGGCGACGAAGATCAGTCCATCTACCGCTTCCGGGGCGCGGACATCACCAATATCCGCAACTTCAAGCGCGATTATCCGCAGGCGCGCACGATCTTCCTCGAACAGAACTACCGCTCGACGCAGCCGATTCTCGAAGCGGCGATGGGCGTGATCAAGGAGAACGCCGAGCGCACGCCGAAGCAGTTGCGCTCGGTGCGCGGCACCGGGGCGAAGGTGGCGGTGCAGGAACTCTATGACGAACGGCAGGAGGCGCAGTTCGTCGTCAACGAAATCACCAGGCTGCATCTGTTGAAGAAGCGCCCGTATCGCGATTTCGCGGTGATGTATCGCACGAACGCGCAATCAAGGCCGCTGGAGCAGGCGTTCGACCGCGCGCGGATTCCGATTCAACTGATCGGCGGCATCCGGTTCCACGAGCGGCAGGAAGTCAAAGACGTGATGGCGCTCTTGCGGGCAATCGTCAATCCGGCCGATACAGTCAGTTTGCGCCGCGTAATTGGCAGCGATATGCCGCTGGGCAAGGGGATCGGTCCCCGCGCGCTGGAAGCGATCGAGAACTGGGCGACCGAGACGACCCTCTCGCTGTCGTCGGGGTTCGAGGCGTTACTCGACGCCGAAGAGGGGATGCCGCGCCATGTGCCGCCCCAGGTGAGCGGCCGGAGTAAGACGGCTCTACTGGAGTTCGCGCGCACGCTCAATGCGCTGCGGCGCGCGGCCGGGCAACTGAACCTGACCGAGTTTCTGCGCGAGGCGCTCGACCGCTCGGGCTATCTCGCGCACCTGAAGGATACGGTGCAAACCGAACGCCTGGAGAATATCGAAGAACTGGCGAACGAAATCGGCCGCTGGCCCGACCAGACGCCGGTCGCCGGCCTGACCTCGTACCTGGAAGACAAGGCGCTGGTTAGCGACGCCGACACGATCGAGGACGAGAACGACCAGGTGACACTCATCACCCTGCACGCGGCGAAGGGGCTGGAGTTCCCGGTCGTCTTCCTCGTGGGGCTGGAAGAAGGGCTGCTGCCGCACGTCCGCGCGACGGCCTCCGAAGACCCGCACGAACTGGAGGAGGAGCGCCGGCTAGCCTACGTCGGCATCACGCGCGCGATGGAGCTGCTGTATATAACGCATGCCTTCACACGCACGCGCTTCGGCAAGGAGGACACCAGCGAGCCGTCGCGGTTCCTCCAGGCACTGCCGGAAGCGTTCCTGAACCGGGTTTCGCAGGCGCCGAAGATCAGCGTCGGGGTCGGGACGCGCGCCGGCGGTTATGGGCAGGGCCGCAATGGCGGCGCGGCTTCGTGGAATGGTGGCCGGCGCGGCGGCGACAGCTGGTCCGGCGGTGCTGGGCGCGGGGCGCCACCACCGGCGGCGCGCTCCGCCGAACCGGCCGCGCTCGGCGGCTTCAAGCCGGGCGACCGTGTGCTGCACGCGAAGTTCGGCCAGGGCCAGGTTATCAACATCAAGAATCTGTCTGATGACCAGGACGTGACGGTCAAGTTCCAGGACGGCGTCATTCGTACGCTCAGCGCGAACTTCGCGCAGTTGCGGAAACGCTGACGACCCTCACCCCTGGCGGCCCTCACCCCCTAACCCCCTCGCCCGCTCGGCGAGAGAGGGGTTAGAGGGGTGAGGGCGATCCTGCACCGGCTAGAGTCCAAAAGCAGGATGGGGTATGCTCGGCGGCGGAGAGCCGGCGCGCTGGGGCGTTGACGATTCACGGCTGGTGAAAGGGAAGGTGATGGCGGAGGTAGCCTCGCGGACGGAACTAATCTATCCACTCGGTGCATCGGGACATATCGAGCACTGGCTGGTCACCGGTCCCTATGCGTTCGCGGTGGCCGACCTCGAACGTTACGGCGTGCCGCCACCGACCGGCGCTGATGCCGGCTTCAAGCTCGACATTCTGCGCGACCGCCGGCGGCCGGCGCTCGACGTTACTACGCCGCCCGTGGAGGGCAGTGCGCTGGCCGTGGACGGGGTGGCGCACGAGTGGCGGTATGTGCGCTGCCGTGACGATCATCAGGTGGATCTCTCAACCTTCTTCCATACCTGCCACTACCTCGTGAGTTACGCCTACGCCACGCTTGATGTGGCGGCAGGAGGGCCGGCGCAGGTCATGCTGGATAGCAATGGCCCGGCGGACCTGTGGGTCAATGGGGAACATGCCGGCCGCCACGAGCAGATTGGCTTACAAGACCCTGCCCGCGCTGCCTTCTCGATCACCCTGCGCACGGGGCGCAACGACATTCTGGTGTGCTTCGAGGCGCTGGCGACTCGCGCCTGCCCGTATACCCTGGCCCTGCGCGTCGTGGGCTTCGCGCCGGAGGCGGCGCGCGTGCTGTTGCCGGCCGCGCCCGGCGATCTGGCACGGCGGCAGCGGTTCGAAGCGATCGTCGAGGCGGCTTCCTGCTCACGGCAACTCTATCGCGACGGTGCGCCAGTGGTGTTGCGCTGGGCAGGGGCAGAGACGGTCGAGGGGGCGCTGGTGGTTCGCCTGCTGGACGCGGCCGGGCAGACGCGCGCGGAGCAGCGTGTTCCAGCCACGGCGAACGGCGAAGTCGTGCTGGCCGATAGCGATGCGCTCGCCGACGGCGTGTACCGGATTGCAATCGCGCCTGCCGAGCCGTCGCCGGTGCGCCGCGAACTGGCGATTCGGGTCTTTAATGGCGACTTTGCCGAGCAGCCGGCGGGCACGTTTGCCATGAGACGACGCGAGGCGCTGGAGCACGCGGCGGCGCAGCAGGG
>DASUBC010000572.1:0-8951 GCA_035763465.1 Thermomicrobiales bacterium | reverse complement strand
GGTGCGCTATCTTCTTCCACGCTCCCGCAACCGCCGTACACCCGCAGCATCGCTGCTCCTGCCTGCCCCGTGATCTGTAGCTGAGCACCGGGGCCGCAGAGGGCGATCGGCGCTGCTCGACCTGGGCGCGATCGCCATCGGTGGTGACAGCGGGTCCGTCCGTTTGATCGTGATGATTGCAATGCACCGCCAATCGGCCGCGCGGCCACGCCGTCAGGCGTCGGGCCTGACGGCCGGGCCACTATGCCGCAGCGCCGCCTCGAACAGCTCGCGCGTTGCCGCCAGGCAGTCATTACCACAGCACGGCAGCGGGCGCACGCCGATAACCCGCCGTTGGCGCATACGCGGGAAGGCGATCGGGTGGTGCAAGCGCGTGCCGTCGGGCAGCATCAGCGTGGGGGTCCCCCGCACGCCATACTGCTCGCGGCCTCGCTGTCCTTCCGCCAGCACAGCGGCGAGCGAGCGCTCGCTATCCAGCAGCTGCGTGAAGCGCGGCAGATCCAGCCCGGCCTCGCGGGCGATCGCCAGCAGCACCTCACGCTGCCCGATGTCGCGGCTCTCTCCGAAGAAGGCGCGGCGGACGCGCAGGTCGAAGTCGTCGCCCGCCGCCTCGTCAGTCTGGAACGCGCTCCAAGCCGCCCGGAAGGCCAACAGCGTGGTGGCGGGCCAGGTCTCACCGCGATAGGGCACGAAGACCGCCGCGGGCTCCTGGAGCGCGGCCAGCCACCACTCTTGTTCGAGGATGTCGCGCGGCGGCGGTTCCCCGCCATAAATCTCGAGCGGGAAGAAGCGGATCCGTAACCGGACCCGGCCCCGGTATTCCGGCAGCACAGTATGCAGGCGCACGGCCGCGATGTAGCACCACGGTCAATAGTATTCCGCCCATTCCCACAGTTCAGGCAGGTCGTGATCCGCCATTTGTGCCCTCCTTCCTCCGGTATCAGTGGTATTGCGAACGTGAGCGTCGGGATCGCCGGCATGCAAACCTTCTGCTGCGCTCCCGCACGGCGCTGTCACCGTTTCCCCTTGAGCTCTGGGCTCGTTGCCGTCGCCACACGGGAGTCCGCCGTCGCTGATAATTTGTGGGTGGGCTCGTGGCGGTCCGAGTCGGCGGCGGGGAGCACAATATCTGGATGGTACATGAGTGCCCCCTGGTGGCGAAGCGCTGGTCCCGGGGACGAGCGGGGCGAGGGGTCCAGCAGCGGCTCATGGATGACCCGGCCGCATGTGCGGCATGTGTAGACCGGCGTCGTCTGCCAGTCGGTCGTTCCCAGGTTGCGTACGCAAGGTCGGGTGCGCCGACAGGTCGGGCACCAGGCATACCGCTCACGTTGCGCGGAAGGGGGGCTGAGTCGGTTCGGTGATCCGGGAGTCGGCGACGCCACGCTCCGGGCCTTGCCGTCCCGCGTCAGTGCGGTGCTGGGCGGACTGGATTGGGTGTGATAGCAGTGATCTGGCTGCGCCATTGGGGCTGATCCTTTCATACATCGGTTGTCTGGTATACAGCCAGAGGTATCCGCGCCACCGACGCGGTGAGCTGCCGCAGGCTGTCGAGGGTATGCGGGGTGGTGTCGAAGACGGGCGCGCACATGCCGATGCGACCGAGCATGCAGGTCAACCGGGCGCAGGCCCCACTGCCCGTGAGCCCGGCTTGCAGACGTCCTCCGCTGAAGAGGTAGGCGTTCCCACGCCCGTCGTCCACGACGAACGCGATCCGGCCCCGCCCGTCGCTATAGCGGTAGCGGATAGTGAAGTAATGCGTCATCGGCGGGTCCTCCGTTCGGGGACGAGCAAGCCGCATAGATAGCCAGCGCGAAACCCTACTGGTGCTCCGGGAATTCCGTCAGCTGGCCGCGCAGATAGCACGAACGCAGGAAGCCGAGCCGCTGCCATTCCCGCTCGCTGAACCCGGCGGATCGCCAGCTCTGTGGCAGATCTGCGCCAGTCGGCCGCCTGGCTTCCGCCTGGCTGTGCCCGCACGTCGGCGCGGGCGGGCGCTGGCGCCGGGCAGCGCCCCGGCCGACATCGGTAAAGCGCGGGCGCATGAGGCGCGCCAGCCAGGCTAGCCAGTCCGAGTCACCCTGGTATTCTCTATACAAATACGCCATCGGTGCCCTCCTCCCTCAGTTCCGTGTTATGGCGGTGGACGTCCTTGCCAGCCAGCGATGCAATGCCGCGGGACAAGCCTGCTCTGCCGGATTGCCTCGACGATCGGCCGACATCCAGGATGTCTGGGCCGCAGATGAACCAGATCCCCGGACCGCCCAACTATATGGCTCGCCGCGCATGGTGGTCCGCGCGCCAGTGCTGCGCGGTGCCGCGCAGCCATCTGTACTGTCACCCCTACAACGAGTCTAGAGGGCGTTGCTATTGGCGCCAACCCGCCGATCGGCGGGATCGGGTAGGTCAACCAGCGGGTATTTCGCCCACCCACGTCATGGTGAAACTGCCAACTCCAGGCGAGCGCGCCCGGCTATCGCCGCGTGGTCGAACTGACCAGCTGCATACACGCTGCAGGATGTCGGGCTGTCGTTCGCCTGCTGGGCGGACGGCGGATTGGCGGCGTATCCCAATTCGGTGGTCAGCTTGTCCGTCAAGCGCCGCCGCAGCAACGAGGTGTTGCTGGCTGGGGCTGCGCTGGCGCCCGGTTCGGCAAGCGCGTCGGTCCGGACTGCGTCGCCCAATCTGCCAGGCCGTACAGGACTCCCACCCTCCCGGCTAGCACCCGCCTGGAGATTCATTGGCGCTGTCGTTTAGATCCAGCCGCGCTTGGTGGCGAGGATGGCCGCGTGGACGCGGTTGCGCGCGCCCAGCTGCCTGAGGATCTCCTCGATGTAGCCCTTCACGGTGAGCTCGCTCAGATACATGCGCTCGGCGATCTCACGGTTGGATCGCCCCTCGGCGACGAACTGGAGGACATCGCGTTGACGCTCGGTCAGGGGTTGGTCCGACTCGCCTGCTGGTCCAGCCAGACGGGCGGCCGCGAGCACCAGCGGGGCAACCTTCGGGTCGATGACCGCCTCGCCGCGGGCCAGCGCGCGGATGTTGCGCCCCAGGTCGAGCCGCTCAATATCCTTCAGCAGGTAGCCGTCCGCACCAGCGCGAACACAGCGCCGAACGAGCTCGTCATCGGAGAAGGTGGTCAGCATCACGACGGCCACGCCGGGCACCTCCCCGTGGAGCTGTTGGCAGACCTCCGCCCCACCGATATCGGGCAAGTGGGCGTCCAGTAGCACCACCTCTGGCCGCCGCTCGCGCGCCAGCGCGAGCGCCTGGGTACCGTTCGCGGCCTCGGCGACGACCTCGATCTCCGGGTCGGCCGCCAGTAACGTCCGCAGTCCCGCCCGCACCAGCTCGTAGTCGTCCACGATGAGTACACGTATCCGCCGCATTTCCGCGCCCTTCATGTGCGATCCCGATCGTCGAGTGGCACGCGGGCGCTCACGATCGTGCCGCCGTCATGGCCCGGCCGGACCGTGAAACTGCCGCCCAGGTGTTGCACGCGCTCGCGCGAATTCCGCAAGCCAAAGCGGGTGGCGCTGCTGTCCAGAGAGTGGAGAATGAGCGGCGAGATACCCACGCCATCATCTTGGATGGTCAACGTCGCTGCCTGCTTGTCGAAGCGCAGGCTGAGGACGACCGCGCCCGCCTGCGCGTGCCGCTCGACGTTGGTCAGCGCTTCCCGCGCCACCGCGTGCAGCGTCTCGCCCGCCTCGCGCGGCACCCGGCGCTCGGCTTCGGCCAGCACCAGGTCTGCCTCTACGCCGGTCCGACGCTGGAAGTCGCGGACGAGTCCCCACAACAGCGGCAGCAGGCCCGGCTCGTGCATCTCCGCGCGGTTGAGCGCGAAGATTGCCTCGCGCAGCTCTTCAGCCCCGGCCGAGGCGAGGCTCCGCACACTCGCCAGAACCTCGCGCAGGTGCAGCGCGGGCGTATCCGCCGTGGTACCGAGCGCCGCCTCAGCGCCGAGCGCGATGCCGAAGAAGGTCTGCTCGACTCGATCGTGTAACTCGCGCGCGATCCGCCGCCGTTCGCTATCGAGCAGGCGGTCCCGCTCGGCCGCCTCGAGCTGGCCGCGCAGTTGCTGCAACCGGTCAACCATCGCGCCCTGTTGCTCATAGAGGAGCGCATTGTCGAGCGCGAGCGCCACCCGGCCGGCGAGATCCCCCGCCAGGGCGAGCTCGGCCGGGCCATACCGCCGGCACGATGCCGCCGATGCGAGGGTGAGCACGCCGAGCGTCCGTCCATGGGCGACGAGCGGGAGGATCATGGCGGACACCAAGCCGAGCGAGCGGAGAAACCGCCGCTCGCCGGCGTCCCGGGCGCGGCGCATCAGGAGCGCGTCCGAGACCTCGGGGTACAGCTCGGGCTCGCCGGTCCGCAACACCTTGGCGATGCCATACGTGGCCCGCGGCCGGAACGGGCAGCGAAGCAGCAGGGCGCGCGCCGCCTCCTCCACGGCGGGGTCCGTGTGAGCGACCGCCAGCCCGACAGCGGGCAGGTCGTCCTGCACGACCATCACGGTACACCAGTCGGCCAGGCCAGGGATCGCCAGGCGCGCCGCGCGCTGGAGCGTCGCCTCGTAGGCGAGCGACCCGGCGAGCTGTCCGCTCGCCTCGGCCAGAAACGTGGCCTGCCGCTGCGCCGCCTCAGCTTGCTTGCGGGCCGCCTGCTCCTGGATGAGTCGAGCGCGTTCCTCCTCCGCCCCCGTGCGCTCGATCGCGGTGGTCAGCACGTTGGCGACCGCCTCCAGGAAGTGCGCGTCGTCGGGGGTGAAGGTACGCCGCCGCGTCGTGTGCGCACCCAGCACGCCAAAGGGACGCCCCAAGCCGCCGATCGCCGCGCTCAGGCCGCTGACTATCCCGTGCTCGCGCAGCAGGGGAGCGGCGCCAAAGCGCGCTTCGGCGCACAGGTCTTCGACGATCACCGGGCCATCGCTCACCAGCGTGTAGCCCGCCTGCGAGTCCCGGCCGGCTGGGACGGTGGCCTGGCCGACCAGATCCTCTCGCCACCCGCTCCCCGCTCGCAGGAGCAGGGACCGGCCATCCGGCTGGAACTCCAGCACCTGGCAGTACTCGACACCCAGCACGCGGGCGGCGACCCCGACCGCTTCGTCGAGCACTGCGCTCAGGTCGGGCGTGGCGAGGGCGACGCGACCGAACTCGGCCACCGCTGCCTGCTGGCGCGCGCGGGTCTGGCGCTCCTCCTCGATCCGTTTGGGCTGGGTGATGTCCTGGACCAGGTTCATCAGGGCGAGCGGGGTCCCCGCCGCGTCGCGCACCGGGGTAATATCGACTAGCACGGGCACCACACTGCCGTCTCGCCGGATGTACCGTTTCTCCAGGTGGATGCGCGGGATCGCGCCGGCGATCAACTGGCGGATGAAGGCCGGGCTCACCGCGCGGTCATCGGGGTGGGTGATCGCCAGGCGGTCGATCGTGAGCAGTTCCGCCTCCGTATAGCCGATCAGGCCACAGAAGGCCCGGTTGACCTCGATGAACCGGCCGTCAAGGGTGGTCATCGCGTGGCCCATGGCCGAGTCCGCAAACGCACTCCGATAGCGCTCCTCGCTCGCGCGGAGCGCTTGCTCCATCTCTCGCCGCCCCAGATAGGCGCGCAACATCTCGGCGACGGAGTCGAGCATGGCCTGCTCCTCCGCGAGGAAGGGGCCCTGGTCGGCTACCGGCCGAGTCTCCCGGTAGACCACCGTCACGCGCCCCGCCCGCCCGCCCGCGGTCGCGAAGGCGACCTCCTGCCGCCAGGGACTGGGAGCGAAGCCCGACGTAGTATGGATTGACCCGGCGAACTCGATGCGCGCCTCCGCGACATCGGGATGCTGGTAGGCCGCAGGTAGTAGCGTCGTCGCCGTCTGTAGCACGTCGTCCAGCGCCATCTCTTCCTGGTGTAGCAGCCGCGCCACCTGGTGCAGCAGCGCCAATTCCTTCACCCGCTCGCCCAGCCCGTGCAGCAGCCGCTCCCGCTCCTCCTCCGCCCGCTTGCGCTCAATCGCGGTGGCCAGCACGTTGGCCGCAGCCTGGAGGAAGTGTATATCGTCGCGGGTGAACGTGCGCGGCGCGGTCGTGTCGGCGCCGAGAACCCCGAATGGGCGTTCCCGCCCGTGGATGATGGCCGTGATCCCGCTGACCACGCCGTGATCGGTCATGAGCGGCGGGCCACTGAAGCGCGTCTCGGTGCGCAGATCGTGGACGATCACCGGCTCGCTGGAGCGGAGCGTGTATCCTGCGGGCGAGTCAGTGTCCGCGCCGACGATCGCGCGGCCCACGTAGCCCTCCTGCCAGCCCACCCCCGATCGCAGCAGGAGCGCCTCGTCGTCGGGGAGGAGTTCGAGTACCTTACAGAACTCCACTTCGAGCATCGCCGCGACGACGGCTGCCGCCTCATCGGTCAGCGCGTCGAGATCGGCTCCAGCCAGAGCCCGCTGGCCGAGCGTGGCGATGGCGGCCTGCTGCCGCGCGCGAATCTGGAGCGCCCGCGCGCTGGCCACCTGTGCCTGCTCACTGAGATCATGAACGAGCGCGAGTACGTAGTGTCGCCCGCCCGTACCCTCCTCGACGGGGCTGAGCGTGATCTGGACTGGGATCTCCTCGCCTGTCTTCCGCAGCCCGAGCAGATCCCGGGGCAGCGCGGGGTCGAGGAAGGGGCTGTGGCCCGCCGTCCCGAGGCCGGCGCGCCACGCGCGATGGCGTAGTCTGAGCCGTTCCGGCACCAGCGCCTCGATGGAGAGGCCGAGCGCCTCCGCCGCCACGTAGCCGAAGAGTCGCTCGGCGGCCGGATTCCACAGGATGATCTGACCCGTATCGGCGTCAATCGCGAGCACCGCGTCATGGATGTGCGGCAGAAACCAGCCGGTGTTGAGATCCTGCTGTCCTGTCGATGTTGTCACACTTAGGCCTCCCCGGATGCTGAGGCACATGATTGCCGCCTATGCGCTATCGCCGTCTACACGGGCTACGACCGTGGGCCAATACCCCAGAGGTCCGGATCGGCACTGGCGCAACCGATGCAGATCGAGCGGGGGCCGCTCGGCCAGTAGGCCACGCAGGGACCACGCGCCCGAGGATAGCAACGGTGCGCCAGCGGCTCGCCGTGGCGCAGTTCCCTCCAGCTGGCTGGCAGCCAGCCGACCCCTGCCGTACGCTGACCTGTTGGCGCGAAGGCAGTATCGCCGGGACATATGGCCCTGCGGCGGGGGCGATCCCGCGCGGTGAGGTCATTGTGAGGCCACTCGACTCGCGGCGGGCCAGGGTACTGTCTACCGCAGAGCACTTGCGCCGCGTCCGCATCCGTGCGACCCAGCATGCTGAAGTATGCGATCCGCTGGCCCGGAAGACAACCCGCCGGTCGGCAGCGGTGTCCCCGCCAATCGGCGGGTTGCGGGGCGGGGTGCGGCACCCTAGAGTGGTTATGGGGCGCCGCTGCTGCCCGGGGCGCCGAAGCCGCCGCCCCGGGCAGCAGCGGCTAACCGTAAGCCAGCGAGGCGGCAAGCGGGAGCACAGGATCGAAATGGCGGGCGGCCGCGACCAGAGCGCAAGGAGGCACACGATGGAGATAGCTGCGACCGATTGGAATGCGGCTGCACGAGGTGGCGCGCCGGCGCCGCCCGCACCGGCGCCAACGCGGCCACCAGCGTCAGCACCCAGCAGAGGGCGGCGTGCGACACCTGGCGGCGAGACGAACCCCCCGCCGCTTGGGCGCTCCGCTGCGATGGGGCGAGCTCGCCTCGACGAGAGCAATGCCGAACTGGTCGCTGCGCTCGCATGCTTCCAGCGAAGTATGTAGCTGGCTAGCGGAGCGGCTGGGTACGACTGCCGGCCGCGTCTGGCGCAGTGGTGGATGGCCCCGCCGAGATCAGGTTCGTCCCTGGTAACACTGCCAGCCACCGGGTTAATCCAGATGTCGCCCGGCCATAGTCAGCAGGCAGTGGCGGTCTAAGCCACCTGGGAGGAAGGGGTGACGATCGTACGGATTGCCCAACCAGCGCCGCCGACGGAGGATCTGGTCCGCCGGGACCACGAGGCAGCCACGCTGGCGCCGGCCGGCGCGCCACCGTCCGGCGCCTCTGCCTGTCGAGCCGGCTATTGCGTCGGCCCACGGCTTCACGGCGGGGTAGTCAGGGGGCGGGCGGCTGCCGCAAGCGCTGCCCACGGGCATGTGTACGTGCCCGATCCAGCCGCGGCAGCGTTGCGGATGAGGCGTCATCAAGAAAGGGGCAATCTGTGGACGAACCTACTGCGTTCCTCCTGGGACTCTCCATTGCCGTGCAGATCATCCCGATCATGCTTCGGACGCTGCGCGAGAGCTCATTGCCGGCTCGCGGAGCACTCCCGGCCTATCGGCTGCTGACGGGCCAGGACAGGCGCGGCGCCCGGATTCGGTACTGCGTGGTCACAGTGCTGCCATAGCGGGGCCGATTTGGAGGGTATTCACCATGCAACGTCAAGCCCTGGAGCATCTGCGCGCGGCGCACGGGCCACGGCCACGCCATCCGACTACCGACGATGCGAAGTCGCCGCCCGAGGCGCAGGAAGGAGTGGCGGATACGGGTGCGTCCGTAGACCCCTGTGACGTGGACCTCGACTACCTGGACGCCGTCGACCGCGCCAGCGCGTTGTCTTTCCCTGCGAGCGACCCGCCCGCCCTATCCGGTCCGGATCGGGGTTCGGCCGTGGCGCCGGGCCAGTAATCGCGGTACTTGAGCCGCGCTGCTTCATCCTCCAGAGCAGGTTACCGGCACGGTACTTGCAGGGCGCCATGCACATACCAGCGTGTATCCACCAGGAACCGTGAGGCGCCCCGCCGGCGCTGCCGGCCGCGGCGACCTCAAATACGGAGGCACGGGATGTACAGCAAGGTCAAACTCTTCGGCCACCCGATCCACCCGATGCTGGTGGCCTATCCAATCGCCTTCTATACCGCCACGCTCGTCGCT
This sequence comes from Thermomicrobiales bacterium, assembly GCA_035763465.1. Classification (GTDB taxonomy): domain Bacteria; phylum Chloroflexota; class Chloroflexia; order Thermomicrobiales; family CADCWN01; genus DASUBC01. Next base: position 1 of record DASUBC010000572.1, on the reverse strand, counting down.
T
>DASUBC010000571.1:0-5807 GCA_035763465.1 Thermomicrobiales bacterium | reverse complement strand
TCAGCGCCGCCGATGTGCCCGTCAGCGCCAGGATGTCCGGGTCATTTTCCTGGTCGGCCGACAGCACCGTGTTGATGATCTGTGTGTCGTTCTTGTAGCCCTTCGGAAAGAGCGGCCGGATGGTACGGTCGGTCAGGCGCGCGGCCAGAATCGCCATCTCGGTCGGCCGCCCCTCGCGTTTTGGAAAGCCGCCCGGAATCTTCCCGGCGGCGTACATGCGCTCCTCGTATTCCACCGTCAACGGGAAGAAGTCGAGGCCCTCGCGAATACCACCGCTCACGGCGGTGGACAAAACGATGGAATCGCCGTAGCGGACGGTGACCGCGCCGTCAGCCTGTTCGGCCAGTTTGCCGGTCTCGATCGTCAGGGTTCGCCCCGCGACCGTCGTGCTTACGTGTTGCACGTTCAAGTTGTTCCCTCCTGCGCGTTGCGCGCGGCTCATGTGCTGTCGTGTTGCACTATGCGACGATGTTGTGCCGCCACGGAGGGATTAGGGACTGGACTCCGGCGACCAGCGTACCTGCTACCGGCTGACCGGCAGACTCCAATTCCTAATCCCCGTGCTCGCGGCCCGTTTACAGGCTCAGTTCTTCCCCGGCCTCACCCCCTTTCAGCGGCGTGTTCGCCGCGCCTACCATATCCTACCCTCCGCAACCTGTACCTGCCGGCAATGGTACACCAAACAGACCAGACCCAGAGGCTAGCCTCTGGGTCAGTGGCAATCGCACAGCTCGTTCCCCGGTCGCGCGGGCGCGTCAGCGCCGCAGACCCAGGCTGTCAATCGTTGTGCGGTAACGCTGTACGTCCTTATGCTGGAGATACGCCAGCAGCCGTCGCCGCCGGCCGACCAGCATAAACAGCCCCCGCCGTGAGTGATGGTCGTGCTTGTGCTCCTTCAGATGCTCGGTCAGCTGGGTGATCCGCTTCGTCAGCAGCGCAATCTGCACTTCCGGCGAACCGGTGTCTCCATCATGCACCTGATGCGACTGAATGATCGTATCTTTCTCTGCCTTGTGCAGTGCCATCCGGCTTCGCCCTCCCTTAGGCCGCCGTCCGCCGCGCTGGACGCGCGGCGTCGCTGCCGCGTCTGCGTTATGAAACGGCAGTATAGCACGCAAGTAAACCAATGAACAAGCGCCGGACGCCGGTGTACCTGTTTAGCATCGGGGCCAGCGCGTGCCCCCCAGCTAGCTAGCCAGGGTGGTCTGTGGCAGCACGCACACCAGCACAAAGATCACCTCACGCAGGGTTTTGTGCGGTTTTGTGCGGCGGAATTCGCCGGGAGTCACCGCCCACCAGGATTTCGCATGTCCCAACCGCTGAACGGTTCCACCGTCGGTCAGTGGGCCTCGGCGAGTTCCGTTGCTGGGTTTACTTGCGCCAACTGATGGTGCTGGCGCGGTGGACGAAGCACGGGAGCGGCGGCCATACTTGGCGAAGCGCGAGCACACCCACTCGCAGCAGCGGTGGCGCAGCCGGCCCACCGCGGCGTTCCTGGTCCGGGACGGACCTGCGCGGGGTTGCCGGCAGGGGTGATCATTTGGTGGCGGCTCGCCATCTCAAGGTAGCTCCGCAGAGGTGAGCAGAAGGGATGCTAGCGGTGATCCTCCCGAAAGAGCGCGACTCTCGCTTCATCACCATCCGCCGCGGTGGAACCCTCACTGATGCGGATCACCGGCTCCTCGCCCTGTGGGCAGCAGTGTGCGCGGAGCATGTCCTGGGTCTCTTCGAGTCGGTTCAGCCTGACGACCCACGACCGCGTCAGGCCATTGAGCAGGTCCGCGCCTGGGTGCGTGGCGAGGTCGCGATGATGCAGGCGCGCGCGGCGGGCGGTCATGCTATGGGCGCGGCCAGAGACCTCCAGGGGGCGCCACGCCATGCCGCGTACGCTGCCGGCCAGGCCGCGTGCGTCGCCCACGTCGCCGCTCACGAGCTCGGTGCAGCCGCCTATGCGATCAAGGCCGCGTGTGCTGCCGCGCCGGCAGGCGCGGGTGTGCGCGCCGGGCAACGCGAGTGCCGGTGGCAGCGCGACCAGCTCCCGGCGGCGATTCGCGCGCTTGTCCTCGACGATCAGCGGTTGCGGAACGCCATCTGCTGGTCAGTGTTCGACTGCTGAGCGCGCCGTGGAAGCGGCGCGCTGGTCGCAGCGGCGTAGCGCTCCGGCTCGCTGTACCGGATCGGCGTGGCAGCCTCGTCGCGCCAAGCAACGCTGCCTTCCCGCGTCCGCCGCCGGCCGCCTGCCGCCGGTAGGCAGCGCTACGGCGCCCCGCGGCAACCCAGTCTGGTTCTCGCGTAAGCATGGCGCCACTCCCCTCCCTCGACCATGTCGTGCGCGCGCCTCAAAGTCGCAACCGAATGCTCGTCAATTGGCCTGGCGGTCAGCCCGTGACGCAGGGCTGACTCGCGTGAACTGACCACCGACAACTGCCGACCGGCGACTGGTATATACTGCGCCACTGAGCACGCAGCGGTCATCGCACAAAGGGGTGTACTGGTCGAACATGGTGGGAGCAGCGAACGGCTTCTGGAACAATTTCGGGCAGGCGCTCTGGGACAGTGTGCCGAACGCCAACGATCTGGCGCATTTTGTCATCCGCAGCGTCCAGGTCATCGTCGTCCTGGCGGTCACGCTCTTCCTGGCGCAGCGGGTCAAGGGCTGGGTCGCGCGCCTGCTTGGGCGCTCGCGGATTGACCCCAACATTCTGGCGCTGGCTGGCAACGGCGTCTTTCTGCTGGTATCGCTGCTTGGCGTATTCAGCCTGCTTGGCCTGTTCGGCGCGAACTGGACCGCGATCCTGGCGAGTCTGAGCGTCGTCACCGTCGCGATCGGCCTCGCCGTGCAAGACGTCCTGAAGAATCTGGTCTCGGGCGTCTATCTGCTGCTGGAACGGCCATTCAAGATTGGCGACCAGATCGCGCTTCGCACGGTCGCCGGCAAGGTCGAGGGCATTGACATCCGCACGACGGTGCTCCGTACCGAGGACGGTGTGCAGGTACTGGTGCCAAACACAATCGTCTTCAGCGAAATCGTCACCAACCAGAGCGCGTATGACGCCCGCCGCGTGTCGCTCCAGCTGACCGGCGTCCAGGCTAGCTACCAGGAACTACACCAACTGGTGAGCGACGCGCTGGAACCGTTCGACGAGATTGCTAATACTCCCGCGCCGAAAGTGCTGATCCAGAAGGTCGAAGCCGGTGCGTTGACGCTCACTGTCGAGTTCTGGAGCCGGAATGGGAACACCCAGTTGCCCGCTATACTCAGCCGCCTGCAAGATGTTTTTCCCGACGCCCAGATTATGATTACCGCAAACCCCGGCGCGTAGATGAGGTGATTACCACCAGTAGAAGGAGCAGCAGCGTGATAGCCGGCAAGCGGCTGGGGATCTACGGCGGCACCTTCGACCCGGTCCATGCCGGCCATCTGGTCGCGGCGGCCGAAGTTCACCACGCCTTGCGCCTCGATCAGGTCGTCTTCATGCCCGCCGGCCAGCCGCCGCATAAGGGCGGCCGGGCCATCTCAGATCGCGCGCACCGCTGGGCCATGCTCGAACTGGCGATTGCCGGACGGCCGCAGTTCGTGCTCTCCGACCTCGACTTCGCCGGTGATGCCCCCGCCTACACCGCCGACCTGCTGGCGCGCGTGCGCGCCGCCTGGCAGCCAGGCGACGATCTCTACTTCATCATGGGTGAGGACTCGCTCCGCGACTTCCCAACCTGGCGCGATCCGGAGCGCATCGCCCACCTCGCCCGGCTGGCGGTCGTTACCCGTCCGCGCGTCGAGGTAGACATCGCCAGCGTCGTGCGCGCGGTGCCCGCGCTGGCCGGCCGGGTCGCCTGCGTCACGATCCCCGAACTCGATATCGCTTCGCATGACCTGCGCGCCCGCGTCGCCACCGGCCGGCCCATCGCCTATCAGGTGCCACGCGCCGTCGAAGACTACATCGTCGCGCATAACCTGTACCGCACACCCGATCGCGACAAGCCAGACGCCTGAACCCACATACCTACGCAGCTAGCGCGCGACTGGCGCTCATGCTACGCTCACCACACCGAAGACAGACCTGCCACTGTGAAAGGAGGAGCTATGGCACTGGCCGAGGCGACCCAAGCGGAACTGGCGCTGCTCAAGGGCGGCCTGGTCGTCTCCTGCCAGGCGCCACCTGACCATCCCCTCCACGGCCCCACCTTCATGGCAGCGATGGCCGCCGCCGCTGTGCAGGGCGGCGCGGTCGGCATTCGCGCCGATAGCGCCGCCGACATCGCGGCCATCCGCGCCCTGGTCAGCGTGCCAATCCTCGGTATCGCCAAGGCGCGCGATGAAGCGGGTGCCGTCTTTATCACGCCCGATCGCGCGGCGGCGGCGGCCGTACTCGGCGCGGGCGCCCGGCTAGTCGCGCTTGACGGCACGCGCCGGCCTCGCCCTGGTGGCGAGTCGCTGCGTCAAGTTATCGCCTACCTGCACGAGCAGGGCGCCGCCGCGCTCGCCGATGTCGCTACGCTGGCGGACGGCCAGTACGCGGTGGACTGCGGCGCCGATCTCGTCGGCTCGACCCTCAGCGGTTATACCCCCGACAGCCCGCGCCTGGCCGGGCCGGACCTGGATCTCGTGGGCGCGCTGGTCGCCCACTGCCGAGTGCCGGTCTTCGCCGAGGGCCGCTACTGGGAACCGGCGCAGGCTGCGGCGGCGCTGGCCGCAGGCGCGGCCTTCGTCGTCGTCGGCACAGCGATCACCAATCCTCTGGAAATCACCAGGCGGTTTGTCGGCGCGCTCACCAGCGCGTAGGCCGACAACGACCACCGCCGGCAGGAGCACACCAGTGACGCCGTACCTCGTCGCCGTTGATGGCGGCCAGACCTCGACCAAGGCGCTGCTCGCCGCGCGCGACGGCACAGTGCTGGGGTACGGCGTGGGTGGCCCGTGCGACCGCTTCGCCGCGCCCGGCGGCGAAGCCCGCAACCGTGCCGCGCTCACCGGCGCCATTCACGCCGCCTACACCGCCGCTGGATTGTCCCCCGGCCCGGTCGCGGCGGTCGGCGTTGGCCTGACGGGGTTTCACACGGGCGGGCCGGAACTCCCGCAAATCGAGGCCATCGTACGCGCAGTGGTGACGCCGGACGCCGTGGCGGCCGTCGGGGACTATGTGAGCAATCTCCTGGGTGCGTCGAGCGGCCAGCCCGGCGTCGTGATCATCGCTGGCGGTGGCTCCATCGCCTACGGTGTCACGCTCGACGGCCGCGAAGCCACGGCGGGCGGCGCGGGCTATCTGCTGGCGGACGAAGGCAGCGCGTACGCCATCGGCCACCTGGCGCTTCGCGCGGCGATGCGCGCCAGCGATGGCCGTGACGAGCCAACTACCCTCCTGACCGCCGTGCCCGCCGCCTACGGCCTCAGCAGCGTCCGCGAGTTGCCGGACCTCGTCTACCGCGCCGACTTCACCCGTGACCGCATCGCGACGCTGGCGCCCGTCGTCACCCGCGCGGCCGAAGCAGGCGACGCGGTCGCGCGGCGCATTCTCGCGACGGCGGGCGGCGAACTGGCGCGCACCACCCTCGCCTGTATCCGGCAGCTGTATCCACCCGGTGCGACGGTCGCCGTCTACCTGACCGGCGGCGTCTTCGCCGCCGGCGCGTTGCTGACGGAGCCATTCGGTGCGGCACTTTCTGAAGGTTGGCCCGCCGCCACAATCCAGCCCGCCGCCTTCCCACCCGTGGTCGGCGCGCTCATCATCGCTGCTCGCGCCGCCGGTCAGGAGGTAGACGCCGCCTGGCTCACCCGCGTCGGCGCGACCCTGCCCCCCACCGCGCGC
>DASUBC010000570.1:0-4168 GCA_035763465.1 Thermomicrobiales bacterium | reverse complement strand
CCCCGCGATTGACCCAAGTTGGATTACGGTGTCGTTCACCGCCGGCCGCCAGCACATGAACGGCGAGACGGCGATTCGCTACGCCCGCGCCCGCTACGCCGAGCAACCGGAGGAAGCGAGCGACTTCGCGCGCTCGCAGCGACAGCAGCGCCTGGTCGCCGCCATCGCCGCGAAGGTGAAGCGGCCCACCTCATGGTGGCGCGTCTTCGGCGTGTTGAACGCGCTGCAACCCGCCCTCCGCACCAACCTCTCGCCGGCGGACCTGGCGGTGCTCTTCCTGCGCGCCAACATCGGCGGCGCGAATCATATCGCGCTGACCACCGACAACGTCCTCGCCGGCGATACGTCGGCCGACGGCCAGGCCATCCTCATCCCGCGCAACAACGACTACGGCGCGATCATCCGCTACATCCATGATCAACTGAACAAGTGACGAATGACGAGTGACGAATTGACCGGCGATAATCAAACGACCCGGCCAGTCAGCCGGCCCGAGATAGCGCCTAACGCGGCGAAATTCGTCGTTCGTCATTCGCCATTCGTCATCGGCCTGGACGCCGGGGGCACCAAGACGGCGTGCGTACTCGCCCGCGCCGATGATGGCGCGGTGCTGGGACATGGTGTGGGCGGGCCGGGGAACATCCATGCGGCCGGGGCGGCGCGGGTTGCGGCGTCGCTGGCCGACGCGGTGGGCGCGGCGTTTCAGGACGTGGGGCTGGCGCCGGAGTCGGTGGCGGCGGTCGCGCTGGGCGCGGCAGGCGCCGCGCGGCCCGACGACCGGGCAGTGGTGGAGCGCCTACTGCGGGCCGCTGTGCCGGCGGCGCGATACATGGTGACGAACGATGGCGCGATCGCGTTGCGCGCGGCGATACCAGCTGGCCCAGGCGTGCTGATCGTTGCCGGCACCGGCTCGATTGGCTATGGCCGGACCGTCAGTGGCGACGAGGTGCGGACCGGCGGCTGGGGCTACCTGCTCGGCGACGAGGGCAGCGCCTTCGCGGTGGGTCTGGCAGGGCTGGCGGCGGTGCTGCGCGCGCACGACGGTCGGGCCGCGCCAACCACGCTCGGCGCGGCGCTGCTCGACGCCTGGGCGCTCGCGACGCCCGAAGGACTCATCGCGCGGGTGTACCGGCAGCCGCCGCCGCGCGAGGAGATCGCCGCGCTCGCGCCGCTCATCGCGGTGGCGGCTCGCGCCGGTGATGTCGCCGCCGCCGGCATCATGGACAACGCCGGTGGCGCGCTGGGTGACCTGGCGGCCACGACCGCGCGTAAACTCGGCGTGCCGCCCGCGACGCCGGCGCCGGTTGTCACGGCGGGTGGCTTCTGGCACGCTGCCGCCGACCTGCTCTTGCCGCCCTTCCTGGCCCGTGTCCAGGCCGCCGGCATCGCCATCGCGCACCGCGAGACGACTGTCGAGCCGGTCTATGGCGCGCTGGCGCTGGCCCGCGCGCTGCTCAACCGCGAGTTGTGACGGGCGTTCAGTCGTCCTGCCGCCCGGTTGGCTGGGATGGCTGCGGCGCAGCCAGGCCGGGTTGCAGCGTCGTCACGCGGTGGTCTGTGTGCGCCGTCTCCTCGGTGACCGGCGCATCCTCGAACTGCCAGAATTCGTCGAGGAGCGTCTGGATGATGACGGCGATCGGCACGGCCAGCAGCGCGCCGAGGATGCCGAGCACCTCCGCGCCGAGAAAGAGCGCGACAACGACGACCAGCGGATGCAGCCCGACGATTTCCCCCACGAGCTTCGGCGCGACGAAATGGGCCTCGACGTTGACGACGACGGCGTACCAGCAGACCGCCGCGATAATCAGCCAGAGTTTGCCAGTGGTCGCGGCAATCAACACGGCCAGCACAATCGTGATGAAGCCGCCCACGTAGGGGATGATTTCCAGCACGCCGCCGACGACGCCGAGCGTGAGGGCGTACGGCATCCGCATGATACCGAGGCCGACGCCGAACGCAAAGCCGAAGAAGAATGCCAGCAAGAGTTGTGCGCGCACCCAGAAGCCCAATCCATCGCCAATCTTATTCATGATGCTGATAGCGCGCGGGCGCGTGGTCGGGGGGAAGAAGCGGCTGACGATGCGCTGGGCGAACTGGTTGTCCGCCGCCATGAAATAGCCGATGACGAAGATCAGCAGGATCGTCACCAGCGCGGAGCCGAACTCGACCACGCCGCGACTGAGGTCGAGCGCCGCCGACTGCAATTGCCCACTCAGGTTTTTGAAGAGGTCGTTGACGCGCTGTGGCTGGCCCTGGTGCGGCAGGCGGGCCAGGAGCGAGTTCGCCTGGTCCTGATACTGCGGCAAGTTGTCGCGCAGCAGCGTCACCTCGTTGGTGATAAGCGGCACCAGCAGCGCGATCAAGCCGGCCAGCACCCCCAGCACGATCAGATACAGGATCAGAATCGTCAGGCTGCGGTTGACGCGGTAGCGTTCCAGGCGATTCGCGGCACTGGAGACTGCCGAGGCCAGCAGTACCGCGATAAAGAGCACGACGACGATATGCGTCGCGTGAAACAAAATCCATACCAGCGCCAGCGCGCCCAGCACCAGTACCAATGCGCGATTCGTCAAGCGCAGATTGATTTCACCATTCATCGAATTGTCCTTCTCGCTCGTGGAAACCACTCGCAATGAGTACGCGCGCGGTGTGGCTAGTGTTTGCTCGCGGCGGTGAGATCGTCAACGTCCTGGCGCAACGCGCGTGCCACGGTTCGTGCTGGAGCGTGAGAGCGTGAGTCGTGAGTGCGTGAGCAGGTTTCGATCAGCGCCGTGCCTGCCTACCAGCAGCGAGCAGTGCCAAGCAACTCGCGACTCACGCACTCACGTCCTCACAAAATGGGGACTGATTGGCTAGCCCCAGGCACGGTGGCGCGCTGGTACACTCAAGAGTATATGAAGTGAGGGGGCCGTGATAGTTCGGGGTCGGTTTTACTACGAGTGCGACGCCGCTGAGGTGTACCCCGGATTGAAATCCGGGCTAAGGGCGGCTACGCCGCCACAAAGTCCCCTCCGGGGACTGGGTTCAGTCCAGGGCAGGGGCTGGTGATCACCTCCTCGGTAGCCCCGCCCCAGTCCGCGCAGGCGGACTTCATGGCGCCGCAGCGCCATCTAGCCCCGGATTTTAATCCGGGGTACACCTCAGCGGCACCGCGCCCGCAGACGGGCATTATGCCGACCCAAATCCCACTGCCCGACTGCCCGGCTGCCCGACTGCCCGACTCGGAACGACGATGCGCGCGCTAACGGCTCGCGGCCCGCGCTGGCGCTGGTCGCGCTCGACCCGGCACCTGGGCCGGAGCTTGCTCCTGCTCTATACCGTCACAGCGACTATCATCGGCGCGGCGTTCAGCGCGGCTCTCGTCTCCGCCTGGATTGATAGCGCGCATATGGTGGCGGCGGTCGGGCAGGCCGAACGCGCGCGGGCCAGCGTCGCGCGCCTCGATGCGGCCTACAACGATAGCGCCGCGCGCTTACTGGAGTACTTAATTGACGGCGACCCTCAGAGCCTGGCCTTCTACCGCGATGCCACACGTACCAGGCAGGGCGCGCTCGACCAGCTGGCCGGCGCCACGACGGACGCCGCGACCCTCAGCCAGGTCGCCGCGCTCCGCGCGCAATTCACTACGCTCGACGCGACCGCCGAGCGCGCGATCGCGACACGGCCGGCGGGCGCGCAGGCAGCGCTCGCACTCTGGCGCGCTGATGGAGTGACAAGCGATGCCGGCGCCCGCGCCCAGCTCGCGGGTCTGGCCGCTGCGCAGGACGCCGCGCTCGATCGCACGATGCAGAGCGCGACCGTGGACCACCGCACGATCGCGATCCCGATCGTCCTCTTCGCGGCCGGCGCGGCGCTTCTGGGGCTGTGGATTACCCATCGCATCATCCTCAGCATTACCCGGCCGCTTGATACGCTGGCCCAGGCGGCGGTGGCGATTGGCGCAGGCCGGCTGGAGACCCGCGTCGCGCCTGGCCTCTCGACCGAATTCGACATGCTCGGCGGCGTGATGAACACGATGGCGGCGAGTCTGGCGGCCTCGCGGCGCGACTTACAGGACGCTCTCAGCGCGACCGAACGGCGCAATCACGAGCTGCGCCTGCTCAGCGAAGTCGGCGACGCGCTCAACCGTTCATTCGACCTCGACGTGCTGCTGGAGCGCAGCCTCGAT
>DASUBC010000569.1:0-2088 GCA_035763465.1 Thermomicrobiales bacterium | reverse complement strand
GCGAGGAGGAGGCGTTCGGCGTCGCCAGCGGCGCGTTCCTCGGCGGGACACGCGCCGCGCTGCTGATGCAGAGCAGCGGCTTCGGCAACAGCGTCAACGCGCTGGCCTCGCTGGTGACGCCGTATCAGCTGCCAGTCCCCTTCTTTATCTCCGAGCGCGGTGTGCTGGGCGAGTTCAACGCCGTGCAGGTGCCGATGAGCCGCGTGCTGCGGCCTGCGCTCGACGCGCTCGGCATCCCGCACGTCACGCTGGCGCGGGCGGGCGAACTGGCCTTCCTCACCAGCCGCACGCTGGCGCAGTGCTACCGCACCAACCTGCCCGCCGCGCTGATCCTCTCGCCGCAACTGACCGGCGGTAAGACCGACCGGATCGGCGCGCGGCCTACCGCTGGAGGTACACGATGAGCGCGCCCGCCACCCTGCCCGTCCTCAGCCGCCTCGCGCTGACGCGCCGCCTCGTCGCGCTGCTGGCGCACGGCGAAGCGGTTGTCGCGGGCATCGGCAACACCAACTTCGACCTCGCCGCCGCCGGCAACCGCCCGGAGAACTTCGCCATGCTCGGCAGCATGGGGCTGGCCGTGCCGATCGCGCTCGGCGTGGCGCTGGCGCAGCCCGCGCGCCGGGTCATCGCGCTGGAAGGTGATGGCTCGCTCTTGATGAACCTCGGCTGCCTGGCGACCGTCGCCAGCGCCGCGCCGCCCAACCTGATTATCGTCATCTGGGACAACGCGGCCTACCAGATCACCGGCGGCCAGCCGAGCGCGACGGCGGGCGCGACCGACCTGGTCGCGGTGGCGCGCGGCGCGGGCCTGGCGCAAGCCGCCTGGGTGACGGGCGAGGACGCGTTCGCGGCGGCCATCGCCCGCGCCCTGCACGCGGACGGCCCGCACTGCTTCGCCGCGCGCGTGGACGACGCGCCCGGCGCTGCCCGCCCCGAACGCGACCCGGTGCTGCTGAAAGACCGCTTTATGCGCGGCATTGGCGGCAAGGGCGCGTAACAACAACTGCACTGCCGTGCGCCGCTTACTCCTTGGCGGGCGGGCCGGTGGTAGCAGCCGCCACTGCCGGCGCTGCCCCGGTCACCGGCGTGCCGGCGGCGCGGGCCTGCCTGCGGACGCGCACGCCACCCCGCCCCAGAATGGGGCCGAGGATCAGGCGATCCAACCCCCACCAGCCGGCCACCTTCCAGGCCAGGATGATGAGCAGTTCAAGCGCCGCCAGCACCGGGTTCGTGCTGGCGCTGCCGGCCAGCAGATAACTAGTGTTCATTACCAGGCCGCCCGCCGCCGCGACGCCGGTGAGACAGCCGACAATCAGCCCGATACCAACGCTCGTTTCGCCGATGGCGATAAGTTTCGCGAACCACGTATAGGAGCCGGTGTCGAGCAGAAATTGAATAAAGGCGCGATACCAGTCATAGGTGATCGCGGCGCGCGGCGTCACCGCCACCGCCTGCTTCCAGTAGCCTTGCAGCGCCGTTCCGGTGTTCATCCAGGCTGGATTCTGGAGTTTGAGAATCCCCGACTGCACCCACTGGTAGCCGACCCACACGCGAAGCAGTAGCCAGAACCAGGCCATGCGGGTATCGCTGAACAGGAAGCGGCTCAACGGCGGCTCCTCCAGCGCCAGGGCGCGGTTGGTTGTGGCGACGCGTCCCGCAACGACGCCGGCGACCTGCGTGGCGAAACCGCTGTCGGCCATGAGCGCCGCGAAGGTCGCCCGGTCGAGCCGGAGCGCGACGACCGGTTCCACCGCCCGCACGCTGGCCGAGCGTGGCGCCGCGGTGAGCAAGCCCAGTTCGCCGACTGGGTCGCCCGGTCCCACCTGCGCCACGACCCGCTCCTGCCCGTTTTTGGCCGCGACGACGACTTCGGCGCGACCCGACTGCAGGACGTACATTGACTCCGCCGGCTCCGCCTGATGGAGGAGCAGCGCGCCCGGCTCGAATTGCCACACTTCCATCTCGTGGCTGTGCGCGGCCAGCGCCGCGTCGGTGATATCGGCGAAGAGAGGAATCGCGCGCAGCGTCTGCGGGTCAGGGGCTGGGGCTTGGGCGAGGCGAGAGCCGGACATCATGCACCTCCAACGC
>DASUBC010000568.1:0-2579 GCA_035763465.1 Thermomicrobiales bacterium | reverse complement strand
CCATGCTCGCCTGGGTCATCCTCGGCGACGCCTTGCAAGACGCGCTCGACCCCTCCGTGCGCCGGTAGCGCGAAGAGTCGGGCAGTCGGGCAGTCGAGCAGTCGGGCAGTGGGTTCAGACCAGCGCGGCGCTTGGCTGCTGGCGACGGTGCCGGACCAGCGCACTGCCCGACTGCACACACGGCGAATCCGTGCGATGATGCGGACCGCAACGCGAACGTCGTATGGTGGAGGAGGGGTCATGGCGACACGAATGAACCCGGCCCAGGCGGTCGTCGCGAGCCTGACGGCGCACGGGGTAGACACCATCTTCGGGCTGGACGGCGACCATGTGATCGCGCTCTTCAACGCGCTGGCCGACGCGCCCGCAATCCGCCCGATTACGGTGAAGCACGAGAACAACGCCGCCATCGCCGCCGAGGTCTATGGGCGGCTGACGGGTCGGCCAGGCGTTGCCGTCACAACGGCGGGACCGGGGGCGACGAACTCGCTCTCCGGCGTCGCGGGCGCGTACGCGGCGGGCGCGCCGCTCGTCCATATTTCCGGGGGAGTACCGGAGGACGCCGCAAAAGAGGCGTTCCACGGCGTGGATACCGTGGATTTCCTGCAACACGCCTTCACGCCGGTGACCAAGTGGTCGGTGCGGGTCGAGGACGCGCGGGAGATTCCCGCCGTCCTTCAGCGCGCGTTCGCGCTGGCGGTCAGCGGGCGTCCGGGGCCGGTCCATGTCGAAATCCCACTCAGCACGCTGGCGCAGGACGACTTCGACGTGCCGGCGAGCGCGCTCGCACCCGCCCCGACCCCGACCGCGCCGGCCACCGGCCTGGAATCGGCGATCGCGCGGATTGACGCCGCGCCGGCCGTCGCCATCGTTGTCGGCAAGGGCGCGTGGTGGCCGGCTGTGAGCGAGCAAGTTGTGCGCCTGGCGGAGCGACTGGGCGCGCCAGTCGCGCACAGCTGGGATGGCCACGCCGCGATGCCGACCGTCCATCCGCTTTCAATTGGCGTCTATCGCGGCACGGCGGGGAGTCACCCGGTCGCGCACGACGCGATCGCGGCGGCGGACCTCGTGCTCGGCATCGGCGTGCGGCCCGGCACCGAGACCGCGCGGCAACTGGCCGACCTGCTGGGCGACCGCCTGCTCCTGCTCGACGCCGCCGACGAACCGGCGGACGAGCTGGCGGTCGCCGCGCCCTCGGTGATGACGCTGGCCGAGGCGATCGGGGCGCTGGCTGAGGAATGCCGCCCGCGCCAGGAGCAGGCGGCGGCGCTGGCCCAATGCGCCCACTCACGCGAGTTGCAGCAGCGCGGCATCGCTATCGAACTGGAACGCTACCGCGACCGCCGCCCCTGGCACATCGGCTATGCGCTCGACGCGCTCGCCCGGCGCATGACGCCCGACCTGCTCGTCGTCAGCGATGTCAGCCAGGTGAAATTGTGGACGCCGCTGCAAGTGCCCACCTTCAACCCCGAATCCCACCTCCAGCCGGGGTCGTGGGGCGCGATGGGCTACGCCGTGCCGGGCGTGCTGGCGGCCGGGTTGCTGCGTCCCGGCAAGAAGGTCGTCGGCGTGACGGGTGACGCCTCATTCCAGATGGCGTGCAGCGATTTCGGCACCATCTGCCAGCTCGGGCTGCCGGTCGTCATCGCGGTCCACGCCGATGGTCAGATCGGCATGATTCACCACGCCCTGCGAACGACCTATGGCCGCCCCTACGCGACCGAGATTGGCCGGGTAGATTTCGTCCGTTACGCCGAGGCGTTCGGCGTGCGCGGCATCCGGGTGGAGACGCCGGACGCCGTCGGGGCGGCCTGGGACGAGGCACTGGCCGCCACCGGCCCGGTGCTGCTCGACCTGCGTGCGGGTCACGAGTTCCCCTTCCCTTGGCCGGTCAGGCGGCTCGTGGAGCAGGCGGAGGAAGTGACGAGTGATGCATGATGAGCGGGTTTTGTCAGCGTGGTGCTTGATTGTGAGCGCGGCGCTGGCGAGGGGTGCCCGGCGGTTGAAACCGCGGGCTGAAGGCCCCTACGGGGCCACGAAGCCTGTGGTGTACCGCTAGGGCTAACCAGAACTCTAGTCCGGCGCAGTCCGGACTTCGTGGCTGCTGCCTTCAGCCTGCGGTTTCAACTGCCGGGGCACATCTTCAACATCCCTGGCGGTCCTTGCTCCCTCCATGCGTTGCGCGGATCGCTACTGCCTACAAATGCCGCATGACACAAACCACCCCGGCGACATTCGCCGGGGTGGTATTCGCGACAATGATGATCGCCAGGGCGAGGCGTTATTCCGTCTCGGCAGGTGTAGCGGCAGGAGCCGGGGCGGGTGTGGGGGTCGCCTCGGCCTCCTCGTCGCCGCCAATGCTCAACTCAACCTGCTCCTCATTGCGCCGCATCTCGTCGAGGCGCTGGCGCTGTTGCAGCTTCTCTTCGCGGCGCTCGGCCTTCTTGCGCCGTGGCGACGCCTGCGCGCCTTGCACCCGGCGCATGAAGCGCTCGACCTGGCCGGCGGTATCCACAATGCGCTGCTCACCGGTGTAGAACGGGTGGCAGTTCGAGCAGACGTCAACGTGCAGCGCGGAT
>DASUBC010000567.1:0-2714 GCA_035763465.1 Thermomicrobiales bacterium | reverse complement strand
AGCACCGTCGCGTCTGGAGGCAGCAATTGCCGCATCTGCGCGAAGCGTTCCACGCCCAGGAAGCAATGACTGGTGTCGAGGTGCGCGCCGCCTTCGGTGTTGTTCCAGTGCGGCACGATCGCCAGGTTCAGTCCGACATGTTCCAGCAACCCGAGGCCGGGCCGCCAGTGCAGGTCGTCGCCTGCTTTGTAGATTTCGTAGACCGGCAAGATGTGCGTACTGAGCGCGATGGCGGCGGCGCTGGCGAACGCGAGCGCCGCGCCGGCATACCAGCGTTCGCGAATCAGGTTCCAGGTGCGTGTGCCGGCCAGTTGCCGGGCAGTGTAGGTTGGGCTGCCCGGCCCGGCCAGGATGTATTGCGCGTCGTTCAGTTTGTCGTAAACACAGGGGCTGTCGGGATCGCCGGGGCCACCTTTACGGTTGGCGTTGACCAGCGTGACGTGCGGCTTGTAGTTTTGCAGGTTGTGTTCGACGAAGTGCTGCAACTTCTCGACCACGTAATCGGCGTTTGGTTGAAAGCCGGCCGGCGTCGTCAGAATCGCCACCTGTACCGGCTTAGCGAGGGTTCGCAGAACTTCTTCCTGCACCTGCCGGCCGTAGCGGGCGGTTTCGCCGGAACCGAAGAGAATCAGCGGCCCATGCTGCGCGGTCATACTCGCATCCTTACTTGCTGGCTGGCGCCATGGGGATCAATCATACTGCAACCCAGTAGCCCGCGCTTCTTCAATCATGCTGTTTGATTGGTGAGTGGGACGTACTTCAGCAGCGCATCGCGGATAGCGGTCGCGACGAGCAGCGCCGTGCCCGGCACGAGGTAGTTATGGTCCGCGTCCGGCACGATGATCGTTTCGACGACACGGCTGCCGGCGATCTGGCGTAACTGTTCGGGTTCGGTCAGGGCGACTTCGCGATCCGCTGCCCCATGAATGACGATAATTGGCACACGCACCCGCCGCGCGATGTCGAGCATGTCAAATTCGCGCGTGCGACTGAAGACGGCGGAGAGGAAGAAGACGGCGGCGACGTCGGCCCGCCGCGCCGCGACGACCAGCACCACCATCCCGGCGTAACTGTGGCCGCCAATTGCGATCGCGCCCGCGCACAGCCGGGGCTGTGTTCGCACATAATCGAGCACGTCTTCCAGGTCGCCGGCGTAGCCCGCGACCGATGCGCCGCGCAGGTCGCCGTCGCTCTCGCCCGCGCCATTGGTGAAGTCGAAGCGCACGGTCGCGCTGCCGGCGGCGGTCAGCGTCGCGGCGATCTGGCGCAGGTACGCGCCATCCTTATCGCCGCCATAGCCGTGGCAGAGCACCAGCGTACGCGTGACCGGCCCGTCACCGGCCGGATAATCAATCAACCCGACGATACGCTGGCCCTGGCGATTTGTCAGAGCAAAACGGGTTGCTGCGGTGGCGGCCATCGCTCTCCTCCTCACGTCGCGCCAGCGTCCAGCTTGCAGCGTACATGATCTGATCACCCGGCGCGACCCTGATGGACGTTTGCACGAGGAGTGCCGCCGCTGCATGGCGGTGATTCGCTGTGCTAAAGTGAGCCGGGCAAACGTGGGGAGGAAACGCCGTGCGCGTCCCGGTGTGGTTGCGTGACAGCCCGCTCGCGAATAGAAATTACACCCTCTTCCTGCTGGGGGCGTTCGTCTCCAGTCTCGGCAGCTGGATGCAGTCTGTCGCGCTGGGGTGGACGGTGTTGCAACTGGGCAACTCTGCCTTTCTGCTCGGCGTGCTCGGATTCGTACAACTGGCGCCGGTGCTGGCGCTGGGGCTGCCCGCCGGCACGATCGCTGACCGGGCCAACCGGCGGCTGTTCCTGATCTGGACGCAGTCGGCGCTGACAGTGCTGGCGGTGATCCTGGCCGTGCTGCAATACGCCGGCCGCGCGTCCGTTGCGGCGATTCTGATCATCGCGGCACTGAACGGCATCGCCAACGCGCTGAACGGCCCCACCTGGCAGGCATTCATCAAAGAGCTGGTCGGGCCGGAACAATTGCGGCGGGCGATCGCGGTCAACTCCGCGCGCTTCAATCTCACCCGCATCGTCGGGCCGGCAATTGGCGGCTGGCTACTGGTCGTCGCGGGGGCGGCGGCCTGTTTCGCGGCGAACGCGATCAGTTTCATCGCCGTCATCGCGGCGCTGCTCGCCATCCGCTCGAATTACCAGCATCCGCCGCGCATAACTGGCAAACTACCGGGCGGCGATTACTGGTCGGTCGCGCGCAACCCGCGCATTCTTGGCGTCCTGATCCCCGCAATTGGTCTCTCGGTGCTCGCGCTGCCATACGCCAACTTCCTCCCGGCGATGGCGCGCGATGTCTTCCATATGGGCGCCAGTGGCCTGAGTTATCTGCTGACGGCGACGGGCATTGGCGCGGTGATCGGCGCGGCGATTTCCGGTTCCTCGCTCGTCGCGCGCCATCCTGGGCGGGCGCTGGCCGTGCTGGAAATCATCGCCGGTGTCGCGCTGGCCGCGTTTGCCTGGGCGCCCAGTTTTCCACTGGCGCTCTTCTGCATCATCTTCTTCGGCGCGGCGATGATCGCCTATCTCGCCGCCGCCGGTGCGACGATTCAACTCGCCGCCGTGCCCGGCACGGAGGGCCGCGCGCTCGGCCTCTGGATGATCGTCAACTCTGGCCTGGTGCCGTTCGGCAGTCTGGCAATCGGCGCGATCGCCGAACCAGCCGGCGTGCGCGGCGCGCTCGG
>DASUBC010000566.1:0-2215 GCA_035763465.1 Thermomicrobiales bacterium | reverse complement strand
CATGCAGCACGGCAAGGACTATCTCAGCGACAAGCCGGGCTTCACGACGCTGGCGCAGCTGGCCGAGGCGCGGCAGGTGCAGGCGGCGACCGGGCGCATCCACAACGTCTTCTACGGCGAGCGGTTCGAGAACGCCGCGACGGTGCGCGCGGGCGAGCTGGTGCAGGTGGGCGCGATCGGCCAGCCGCTCCAGACGGTCGGGCTTGGCCCGCATCGCCTGCGCGCCGCTACCCGGCCCGCCTGGTTCTTCGATCGCGCGCGCTATGGCGGCATCATCAACGACATCGCCGCGCACCAGATGGACCAGTTCCTCTTCTTCACCCGGTCGGACACGGCCGAGGTTGCGGCGTCACAGGTCGGCAATCTCGCGCATCCGCAGTGGCCGGCGTTCGAGGATTTCGGCGACGCGCTGGTGCGCGGCAACAACGGCACTGGCTACGTGCGCGTGGACTGGTTTACGCCGGACGGCCTCCCCACCTGGGGCGATACGCGCCTGACGGTCATCGGTACCGAGGGTTTTCTCGAAGTCCGCAAGAACTGCGACATCGCCGGTCGCCCTGGCTCGAATCACCTTTTTCTCATCAACGGAAAGAGCACACAATACATTGACTGCACCGACGTGGACCTCTCCTTCGGCCGCCTGTTCCTCGCGGACATCGTCAACCGCACCGAGACGGCGATGAGCCAGGCCCACTCCTTCCTCGCATCGGAACTGGCGCTACGGGCGCAGGCGCAGGCGCAGCGTCTGCCGTCGCGGCTGCCCTCACCCCCGCCTCGCTAACGCTCGGCGCCCCCTCTCCCGTGACACGGGAGAGGGGAAGAACGAATCAGGCTGTGGCACAAGATCAGCTGGGAAGACTGCCAGTACGGTTGACCTACACTTCCCCTCTCCCGTGGTGACGGGAGAGGGGTGCCGCCCGCAGGCGGCGGGGTGAGGGCCGGTCCTGGCACAAGTAGGAGAGGGAACAGAGAGAATGAGCGAAGTTCGAACCGAAGCCGACGTGAGCGCGCCGGTGCTGCGGACCATTCATGTCGGGGTCGGCGGGCGCGGCGTCTGGCCGGTCGAGGTGCTGGGCAACGACCCGAAGTTCCGGCCGGTCGCGCTGGTGGACGTCAACCAGGATTTTCTGGGCGCGGCGGCGGACCGGCTCGACTTGCCAGAGTCGGCCTGCTTTACCGACCTGGCAGTGGCGCTCCAGGCGACCGAGGCCGATGCCGTCATCATCTGCACGCCTACCCGCACCCACGCGGCTCTCGCGCGCCTCGCCTTCGCCGCCGGCAAGCATGTGCTGGTCGAGAAGGGGATGACGCTAGAGTGGGAGGAGGCCAAGGCGCTGGTCGCGGACGCCGCAGGGGCGGACGTCAAGTTCTGTGTCGCCCAGAACTACCGCTACTACCCGGTCGTCCAGACGGTGAAGCGCCTGCTCGGTGACCCGGCCGACCCACACCATCCCGGCCAGGTCTTCATCGTGGACTGCCAGAACCATCGCTACCGCCCCGAGCCGCGCACGCTCGACTATCCCTATGCGATGGTCTGGGACATGGGTTGCCACCACGTTGACATGCTGGCCGACTGGCTCGGCCCGGTCGCGCGCGTCACCGCCCACTCCTACAACGCGCCGTGGAGCCAGTACCCCTACGACGCCAACATCGCCGCGACGCTCGAATACGCGAACGGCGCGATCTGTCACTACGTGCTGACCCACACGGCGACGATTGGCGACTGGCGCATCATTCTGCAAGGTGAGCGCGGCGCGCTGCGTCTCTTCGACGTGCCGGGCGTCCAGTTCTTCCCCCGGCCCACGCGACAACTCGGCCAGAGCCAGCCCCAGCCGTGCGACGTGGCCGATGGACCGCGCAGCGAGCAGGGCGTCGCCGACGCCTTCCACCGCTACATCACCGCCGGGGACGAGCCAGGCATCAGCGGGCGGCAGAACCTCGAAACGCTCGCCGTCTGCGAACTCCTGGTCCGCGCCGCGCGCGACGGGCGCACGGTCGAGCGCGGCGAGCTGGACTGAGAGGCGCGCCGGGCAGGTACGCGTGCGGCGCGGGGTCTGGCGGGCGATGGCCGGATTGATGAGCGGCGGTGGCCTGGCGGGAGGTGGCCCCGGATTGAAATCCGGGCCTGGGCAGGCTGACGCCTGGACGAAATCCGCGTCGCGGATTGTGATCCACCGGCGTTGGCATAACCCTGGCCTATCCACCGCCAGTCCGC
>DASUBC010000565.1:0-2612 GCA_035763465.1 Thermomicrobiales bacterium | reverse complement strand
GCCGTGCTCGCCCGCGTGACGAGCGATGGTGTGACGACGAGGTCTTGCACTGATTCGTTGTTCAATAACGCCAGGAGCAATTGCATCGCCTGCTGGCCGAGGTCAACCTTGGGCTGGCGAATCGTCGTCAGGGGCGGCGTGACGTAGCGCGCCAGGTGCAGATCGTCGAAGCCGACGACGCTCAGATCAGCGGGGACGGCCAGGCCGCGCTCGCGGCAGGCCAGCAGCGCGCCGACCGCGAAGAGATCGTTGTAGCAGAAGACCGCCGTGGCGCCGGCCGCCAGCACGCGCGGCAGCAGCGCCTGTCCCCCCGCGACATCTTCCTCTGACTCTGTCGGTCCGGCCGGCGTGACCGCCACGAGCGCGTCGTCCGCCGGCAGGCCGGCGGCGGCGAGCGCATCGCGAAAACCCTCGCGCCGGCGGCGATTCGAACGTGGCCGGCTGCCGGAGCCGAGATAGCCGATGCGCTGGTGGCCGAGATCGAGCAGGTATGCGACTGCCTGCCGCGCGCCGCCGTAGTCGTCCACCGCGACCGAATGAAGCAGGTCGTGCTGGCCGTCGGCCTGGCTATTGATCAGGACGGCCGGCGCCTGCACGCGCGCCAGCCGCCCGGCATACTCGCCGCCGATATGCGAATCAGCCACGAGAATGCCGTCAACGCGGCGCTGATGCAAGAGCTCGATCGCCAGCATTTCCTGTTCGGGGTCGCGATGGGCCGCGCTGAGAAGCACGCTGAGGCCGGCCGGGCGCGCGGCGAGTTCGACGCCGTGCAGCACATCGGCCCAGAAGGGGTCGGCGATCGAGGTGACGACGAGACCGATGGTGTTCGACCGCCTGGCCTGGAGACTGCGCGCGATGCTGTTCGGCGTATAGCCGACCTCGCGCGCCAGTTGCTGGATGCGCGCGCGCACGTCGGCGCTGATAAGCGGACTATCGCGCAGTGCGCGCGAAACCGTCGAGGGCGAGACTTCCGCCATCCTGGCGATGTCCTCGATCGAAACCGCGCGCTGCCGCATCCACCTGCTCCTTGTACCCACGCCGCCGATAGAGTCGTCTGGCACGTTGTACCACGCGGGAGCCTCTGATTGTGCGCGTGCAAACGTTTGCAGTGGCCGGTACGGAGTATAAGCGGCGCGTTTTGGGGGTGTCAAGCGTGGGAGCGGCCCCCCAGCCCCCAATTCTGGGGGGAGTACGCTGCTTTGGCGGGGGAGGTTTTCTACAAGCCCCGGTGCCTCGGATGATCGATCCCCCAGAATTGGGGGCTGGGGGGCCGCTACTCTTCCTCGTCTTCCGGCGCGATCTTTGGCACGAGGGGCTTGATCTCGTAATTGATTGGGATGAAGGTGCCACTGACGATCTGGTCGAACAATTCCTTTGCATAGGCGCGGGCGTCTTCGAGCTGCCAGAATGGCGCGGCGCGGTGGATCAGGCGGCCGGGCGCGAAGACGGCCGTCAGGTATAGCCCTTCGGACACTTCGCCGACGCGCATCATGTCAACGACCGCCACCGTCCAGACGTTATCGTCGGGATCGAGGGCTTCGGCCAGGTCTATGTAGACGGTCTCGTTGAAGCGGCCTTCGAGGGGACTGAAGGCGCTCATCGCATCCTTTCCTTGCCAGCGCAGAGCGGGTCGCGTCTCATGCCCTCAATTGTAGTGAGCGGCGCGACCCGTAACAACGCCGGCGAAGTGGACGCGCTGCGTTGTCGTCGCCCATGGCCCGCTAGCTCATGTCGCGAGCTAGCGGGCCAGGAGCCATTCATTACTCATCTACCGTGCCCGCCAGTGGGCCATTCGCGATGACAGGTGCGGTCATGGCCGGCGCTGACTCGCGGGTATCGCTGACCGGTGGCGCGGCCAGGTCGGCCAGCGCCGGCGCGTCCGCGTGGTTGCCGAGACTGTGGTCGAGGAAGTCGCCGAACTGGCCCAGCAGGCGGGTAAACTCCATCGGGATGACGAAGGTGCTGCCGGCGCCGGTGCCGAGCACCTTCAGTCCCTCGATGACCTGGAGCGACATCGTCTTGGAGTCAATGCCGCGCGCCGCCGCGAAGATCGTTTGCAGCGCCTGCGCTTCACCCTGGGCGCGCAACATGCGCGCCTGTTTCTCGCCTTCGGCCTGGAGGATTTGCGCTTGCTTCTCGCCTTCCGCAACGGTGATGTTGGCCTGCCGCCGCCCTTCTGCCTCGGTGACCGCCGCGCGCCGCGTCCGCTCAGCGGACATCTGCCGGTTCATCGCCTCTTGCACATTGCCGGGCGGCACGACTTCGCGAATCTCGACCGTCGTCACCTTAACACCCCAGCGCTCGGTGACTTCGTCAAGTTTCTGGCGCAGCACCTGATTGATTTGCTCACGGTTCGCCAGTACGTCATCGAGGGCGATGTCGCCGATGACCGAGCGCAACGTAGTCGCGGCGATCCCTTGCGAAGCGCTGGCGAAGTTGTTGACGGCGATTACGCTTGCCAGCGGATCGATGACCTGGCGGTAGACCAGGAAGTCAATCGCAATGGGCACGTTGTCGCGCGTAATGCACGCCTGGTGTGGAATTTCCACGAAGAGCTCGCGCAAGTCCACCAGCACCGGGCGGTCCACGAAGGGGATGAGCAAGACTGGCCC
>DASUBC010000564.1:0-2684 GCA_035763465.1 Thermomicrobiales bacterium | reverse complement strand
GTTGACGTACTGGTAGCCGGCGGCCTGCATCCCGTTGTTGTGCATCGCCAACGCGGTCGCCTTGATCAGCGACTCGGAGACGTTACAGCCATACGCATTCCAATCGTTGAACCCCATCTGCGGCGTCAACGCCAAACCATTACCCAACGCCTGCGCCGGCGCTGCCGCTCCCACCATGAGCAGCGGCGCCCCGGCAACTACCAACGCGACCGCGAGGAGGCCCAGTCCGGCGCGCGGACCTGGCATTGAGCGAAGACCCCGCCATCGGCGCGACTGTCCCGTGTCCTGCATGCCGTCGTCTCCCTGCTCTCTGAGCGCTCCTGTTAGCGCTAACACCATGGCCTCGCCCAAGGCAGCGATCAGCGGCGGCGTTGTTCGAGGCATTACGGAACGCAGACGGTGCAGTGCGGTCAGCGCACTGTCAAGCAGTGACGCAGCAGGCTGAGTCACCAGGTAAGCGCAGCGTGTTGAATCACCAATCGCAGCCTCGCTCGCGATGTGCTGTGAGCACTCGAACGTCGCCGGCCGTTCGACGATCGGCGACAGATCCGAACACCGGACTAGTTTCAGAAAGGCGGGACCGACTGGTTTCAGAAAGTCAGAATCGCGGCGTCATGGGATGTATTGGCGCTGGCTCGCTCTGCATCGCGCCGTGATCAAGTGTAAGTTTCGCACTCGATGGCACGCATACGCAGGCTGACACGGTACCCGAGATCTTACCGAAGCCGCTGATCGGATGCCACTCGTTCGCCCCTCGGAGTCCGCCTCAGCGCTCGCATCCGCACGGCGAAGTCTTGAGGTTTCCGTATCGTCTTGGCAACTTCACCGAGCGATGTGGCACAACTTTGGGCACGCACATCCCATCACCGCGCTGCTGAGCTGTCGCGTATGAGAGCGCTAACACTGCTGCCCTTCTGCACCCACACGACTGAGGAAGAGGTACGCGATGCGAGGAGATCCACGTTCCAGGCCGGCGCCGGATGGCGCCGGGGGAGTGCGGGAGGGCGTCGGGTTGCGGCGGCCGCATGCGCTGCGCGCCGTGGTGGCTGCTGTGGCGGCATTGGCGGCGATGATCGCGATGGTGTTCGCGGTCGGTCCGGCGTCGGCGCAGCCGACCCCGAACGCGATCACGCCGAACGCCACCCAGCGCGGTCCCGACCCGACGATTCAGAGCATTGAGGCGACGCGCGGCACGTTCGCGACGGCGCAGCAGAACGTGGCGCCGGGCAACGGGTTCAACGGCGGGGTGATCTACTACCCGACCGACACCAGCCAGGGCACCTGGGGCGCGCTGGCGATCGTGCCGGGCTACACCGCGCTGTGCGCGAACGAGGAAGCCTGGATGGGGCCGTGGCTGGCCTCCTTCGGGTTCGTCGTCATCTGCATCGAGACCAACAGCCGCACCGACTTCGACACGCAGCGCGGTCAGGAACTGCTGGCGGCGCTGGACTGGCTGACCACCTCCAGCCCGGTGAAGAACGAGATCGATCCGACCCGCCTGGCGGTGCTGGGGCACTCGATGGGCGGCGGCGGCATGGTGTACGCCACCGAGCATCGCCCGAGTCTGCGGGCCGCGATCGGCCTGGCGCCCTATTCCCCGTCGGAGAACTGGTCGACGGACACCGTGCCGACCCTCGTGATCGGCGGTCAGAACGACACGGTGGTGACGCCGTCGCTGCTCAGCAGCGAGTACACGACCCTGGCGGCCTCCACGCAGAAGGATTTCGCGCAGATCGCCGGTGCGGATCACGTGTACTACACGCACGCCAACAACGTGGAGATGAAGCTGATCATCCCGTGGCTCAAGGTATTCCTGGACAGCGACACCCGCTACACCCAGTTCCTGTGCCCGAGCTTGCCGGACCCGTCCACCATCTCCATCTACCAGTCTAAGTGCCCGTATGTGCCACCGGGCGGCAATAGCGGGAGCCCCTCGCCATCTACGTCCGCGTCCGCCAGCGCTTCGGCGAGTCCGTCGAGCAGCCCGTCCGCCAGCCCCTCGGCGTCCGCGAGCAGCAGCCCGCCGCCGCCGGGAGCCTGCGCGGCGACGTATCAGCCCGGCAGTTCCTGGCCCGGCGGCTTCCAGGGCCAGGTCACCGTGACCGCCGGCAGCGCCGCGATCAACGGATGGTCTGTGCACTGGACCCTGGCCGGCGGACAGCTGATCACCCAAGTCTGGAACGGAACGCTGACCACCAGCGGCTCGTCGGTGACCGTCAAGAACGCCTCCTACAACGGCTCGCTCGCAGCCGGGGCGTCGACCACCTTCGGGTTCCTCGCCAACGGCAGCCCTTCCACCCCGACTCTCACCTGCACCAGCCCGTGACCCATTAACCCGTTGGAGCCCTGAACCGGCCCCAGCCCGCCGGAACAACGGACGAGCGCGCCCCGCCTTGGGCGCGCTCGTCCTTCTGCTGAAGACCATCGCCGGCGCTCAGCACGAAGTGAATCAAGAAACTTTCATACTCTCACGGCGAACTCTGCGCGCCCTGCCTGCGGTTTGTTATTGCGCGAATAGACGCGCCGCCGAGAGTTTCGCCGTATCTGGACGTGTTCGGAGTGGTCGCGCTACAACTCCTCCGATGTGTCGGGGGTTGTGCCGCATCAACATGACGTTGCGACGCATCTGGAGGACTTGTGTCCGTTCGGCCTGGATTGCTGCGGCTTACGGCCGTGGTAGCCGT
>DASUBC010000563.1:0-4999 GCA_035763465.1 Thermomicrobiales bacterium | reverse complement strand
AGCGCCCGCGAACTGGCGTCAAGGACGATCTCACCGCTGTCTGGCCAGCGCCCTTCGACCAGGGCAATTTGGTTGACCCGCATATCCTCGAAGTCGCTGATACCAATCATTTGGAGGTCCGGCCAGCGGTCGGCGTCGGCGTTGGTTGAGCCAGTCGTATAGTCGTAGACCCGGCCCTCGACCGCCGCGACATGCGGCATCCGCTCCAGAATATTGCGGAGCATTGGTGACACGTCGCTTGCGCCGACGCTGATATCGGACTGGCTGGCGGCGTCATAGACGGCCGCCTGCGCCTCGGCGAGATTGCGCGCGGTGTAAGAGATCGCGACGACCCCGGCGACGCCGATCGCGATGCCGAAGAGTGTCAGCAGCGAGCGCAGCGTGCGGTGGCGCAGATCGCGCAGCGTCTTCGTCAGCAGGAGCGGCATCAGGTGGCTCCAGGATGGACCGAGGCTGGCGCCGCGCCAGCCCGCCCGCGTCATTGGGGGCGGACCAGCGTTGCACCCTTGATCAACGCGCTGACCTGGCCGGTGGTTGCTGGCGTCAGCCCTCGCGCGATTCTACCAGCGCGCGATACCGCTGGGCGGCGGCGCGCAAAGCGTCATTTGGCGCTGATGGGTTGAGCAAGGCTTCCGCCAGCACGGCGCTATCGCGCGCTGTGAGCCGGATAATCTCATGCTCGTGGATCACAACTGCGGCGGTGACTTGGGCGCTCTGAACCAGAAAAGTGTTCAACGACTGCCCCTGGAGGGCTGCCGCGCGCTCGAAGAGCGCCTTCTGCTGGGAGCCGGCCCGCACCACCAATCGCTGGCGCTTGTTCTTGGTCGTCATGGAGTTGTTCTCCCAGTGCGACCGGGCGGCGGCACGATGAACATGTGCCGGTGGGGCCATCCAGCCCCACCGGCACGCTATTGTCTCTGCGTTCGTTCAGGCCGGCAACCTGTAACCTGCCAACCTGGAACCTGCAACGACGATCAGTCGTCGCCCTCGACACTGAACGCCGGGATCGGCTGCTCGCTGGCGGCCTTACCGGTGGCGTAGGCGCCCTCCGCGCCGGTGACGGCTTCGGTCTGCTCCGCTGCGGCGAAGGACTTCCGCAGCGCGATCTCCGGCAGGAAGAAGTTGGCGACGAACGAGATCGCGACCAGCACCGCGCCGATCAGGAAGACACTGCTGAGGGACTGCACCAGCGATTCCTTCACGTTGTCCAGTAGTGTCGTCAGAATCTGGAGGCCGTTCGGGAACTTCGCGAACTCTTGCTGTAACTGGCCCATGATGGACGACAGTTGCAAGGGGTTCTTGAAGGCGCCGAGAATCTGGCCGGCGTTCGGCGCCTGCGCGACCTGCGCCGGGACGTGGCTATCGAAGTAGGTGCGGTACTGGCTGAGCATGATCGAGCCGAAGACCGCCGAGCCAACGGTGCCACCGATCGAGCGGAAGAACTGCGTCGAGGCAGTCGCCACGCCCATCATCTGTTGCGGCACGGCGTTCTGGACAATCAGCGTGTAGAGCGGCATCACCAGGCCCAGCCCGATGCCGACCACCATCATGTACTCGACGCACTCCCACTTGGTGGTGCCCGCGTCCATCCGTGCCAGCAGCACCATGCCGCCGGTCATGATCGCCAGGCCGAGAAGCGCCAGCACCTTGTACCGGCCGGTGCGCGAGGTCAGCAAGCCGCTGACGATGCTGCCGGCGGTGAGCATCAGCATCAGCGGCGTCAGGAGCGAACCTGACTGCGTCGCCGAGACGCCGATCACCGCCTGCATGAAGAGCGGGATGAAGAGAATGGACCCGAACATCCCCATGCCGGTCAGGAACAGGGAGATGGACGAAACGACCACGAGCCGGCTGCGGAAGAGTGACAGCGGCAGAATCGGCTCGGCGGCGCGGCTCTCGGCGAGGAGGAACGCGCCAAGCATGATCACCGCGACAGCCAGCAAGCTGACGACCCGCGTCGAGGTCCAGCCGTAGTCGGTCACCCAGGTCAACGCCAGCAACAACGGCACCAGACAACCGATCAGCGTGCCGACACCGGACCAGTCAATCTGGCGCCTGATCGCGGCCGGGCGAATGTCGGGGAAGGAGAAGTAGAGCACCAGCATCGCCGCGATGCCGACCGGCAGATTGACGTAGAAGCACCAGCGCCAGGAGAGATTGTCGGTGATCCAGCCGCCGAGCGTCGGACCGAAGACCGAGGCAAGGCCCCAGACACCGGAGAACAAGCCCTGATACTTGCCGCGTTCAGCGGGCGGGAAGAGGTCGCCGACGATCGTGAAGGTCAGGCCGGTGATGATGCCGGAGGCGAGACCCTGGATGGCGCGGAAGACGATCAACTGCGTCATGCCGTCGCCGGGTAGGCCGGGGATGTCGCCGGCCGCGCCGCAGAGCGCCGAGGCGGTGACGAAGAGCGCCGCGCCGCCCAGGAAGAACCACTTGCGCCCGTACATATCGGAGAGTTTGCCGAAGATTGGCACCGCCGTCGTCGAAGTCAGCAGATAGGCGGTCGTCACCCAGGCATAGCGGTCGAAGCCGCTGAGTTGCGCGATGATCTTCGGCATCGCCGTGCCGACGATGGTATTGTCGAGCGCGGCCAGCAACAGCGTCAGTTGCAGGCCAATGATTGTCAGAACCAGCGCTCGCCGATCGAGCGACTGAAAGCCGCTTGGCCCGCCGCGCGCCTGATCGGGCGCGTGTCCGCCCAGTTCCATCTCCATACTACTGTGCGCCTCCCATAATGGTCACGTCATTCAGCCGGCGCCGCGTTGCCCCGCGCCGTGGGTGTTGCCGCTGCACAGGACGTGCCGCGACTGTGCGAAGGTCAGACATCGTCGTCGTTGCACCTCCACGCTTCAAGTGTCATTCCCTGGTCGCGAGTGGGCAGCTTGCGCCGCGCGGGTCGTCGGGATCGGGCAGGGCTGCGTGCGCCTCGATCATGCGGATGAGCAAGCGCCGCAGTTGCGCCTGTTCGTCCGCGTCGAGCGCGTCAATCAGCGGCGTCAGCCGGGAAGCGAAGATGCCTTCCATCTCGCTGACCAGCTGGCTGCCTTCCGGCGTCAGCGTCAGTTGCTTCTGCCGCCGGTCGTCCGGGTTTTCCTGCCGGCTCATGAACCCGTCGCGCACGAGGCGGTCTACCGCCCGGCTGGCGGCGGAGTGGCTGATGTAGAGGCAGTCGGCGACTTCGGATACAGTCAACGGGCGATGCTGCAAGCTCCGTAAGACGACTGATTCCGCTAACGTCAGGTCGATCTCGACCATGCGCCGGAAGACTGGCCGAATGCCGGTCCACCAGATCAGCTTGTTCCAGTAGCGCACCAGTTCGTCCATTGACGCCCCTGCCAGCGGGGCCAGCCTGGCTTGCGTCTCGTCCACCTCTGCCGTCGTCATCCCTGTCTCGTAACCTCCTGCCACACAGCCGCTCTCCCTAGAACACCGGCCCGGCGCGATTTGTTACAACGCGCCAGCCGCACACGATAATATATGCGCCAGTGCATCTAATGTCAAGGGGCATTTGCTGCCGAGGGGAAGATACTGTACGATGGTACAGTTTCGTGCCCGTCATTCGGGTAGGGTGACCCTGGCGTGATGTCCGCCAGGCCAGGAGGCGCCTGCGACGTGAACGCGGAGTATTTACCGCGCCCAGAACTTCCACCAGGGGCGGCCCGAAGCGCCTGCGGGCGTGGCAACCGCCTGGGCCGGCGTGTCCACAAAAGGCTTAGGTGGCGCTTCGAATTCGGCGCCGAGGCGCTTCGCCCAGGCCGCCGCCTCTGTTGCTTTCGCGCGCGAGGTGGCGCGATTCTCCGCCGTCACAATCAGGCCGAGTTGCGCGTCCACCACGCGCCCGCCGAGCTGCTCGGCCAGGCCAAGCGCCATGTCGAGCGCGCCATCGAACGCGCCGGGCAATTCCTTGTACGGCAGGCGCAGCGTCAGGTTTTCCACTGGTGCGCCCGGCTGTTCCGCCGCCAGCACCAGTTCGGTCGCCGCCGAGCGGTACGATTCGGCGTCGTAGCGGCGCAACTGCGGGAACTTCGTGACCGCCGCCTCGACGTCCGCCCGCGCGAACGGCTCGCTCACCGCCGACTCGATGACCAGGTCGTAACTCATCCTTCCCCTCCTGGCGCGGGTCGCCCGCGCTCGTGTTGAAACAATTCTACTCAGTCAGCGCGGCGATGACGGCATTGTGGAAGCGCGGACGCACGCGCCGAATGCCGAGATTGGCGGCGTCAGGATGCACCCGGTTCGTCAACAGCACGATCGCCAGCTCGCGCGCCGGGTCTATCCACAGCGAGGTGCCGGTGAATCCAGTGTGGCCGAACGCGCCCGGCGCGAGCAGTTCGCCCGACGACGCGGGGCCACCTGACGCCAGCTGCGGCTCACCACCCGCCGCCAGCCAGCGGGCGCGACGGCCGATTGGGTCGGCATCGAACGCGGCCCAGCCGAGTGTGCGGGCGTCGTTCAACGCGGCCGTCGCGTCCTGCCGCGCTAGCGCCAGGGTGGCCGGGCTGAAAAGCCGCCGTCCATCGTATAGCCCTCCCGTCAGCCAGAGGTGCGCGTAGCGCGCCAGATCGATCGCCGTCGCGAAGAGGCCGGCGTGACCGCTGACACCCTGCATGCCATAGTAGGCGTTGCCGTCGTGGACGGTGCCGCGAATGACCCCGCCGTGCCGCCGGCCTGGATGGGCCGCGCCTTGCGCGGCAGCGGTCGCCGTTTCGTAGTCCTCGCCGCTTTCGGTCGGCGCGATGCGCTCGCGCCTGGCGGGATCAGGTAGGTAGCCGGTATCGGCCATGTCGAGTGATGTAAAGAGCCGGTCGCGCGTAAAACGGTTGAGCGGTTGGCCGCTGATCCGGCACACGATCTCGCCGAGCAGGATGAAGCCGAGGTCGCTGTAGACGACGCGCGTGCCGGGTGGCGCGTCCAGCGGCGTGCGGCAGACGCGCGCGATCACGGCGTCGGGGTCGGCACAATCAGCATAGAGTGGCAGCCAGGCGGGCAGTCCGGA
>DASUBC010000562.1:0-8416 GCA_035763465.1 Thermomicrobiales bacterium | reverse complement strand
GCCGCCGCAGCAGAGCGACTTGTTGCGCGACCGGCGCATCTCGCGCAGGTCGGCGTCGCCCAGCCCCGCCAGCACGGCGCGCGGTTCATCGAAGACGCCGTTATAGCGGCCAAGGTAGCAGGGGTCGTGGAAGGTGATGCTCCGCTTGTCCATGCCGTCCGCCAGTTGCAGTCGCCCACTTTTCAGCAGGTCACTGATGAACTGGCTGTGGTGCACCACAGCGAAGTCGCCGCCGAACTGCGGGTACTCGTTCTTTAGGGTGTTCATGCAGTGCGGGCAGGCCGTGACGATTGTCTTGACGCCATACCCCTTCAGCACCTCAACATTCTGCTCGGCGAGCACCTGATAGAGATATTCGTTGCCGGTGCGCCGCGCAGGGTCGCCGGTGCAACTCTCCTCCACCCCCAGGATGCCGAAGTTGATGCCGGCGGACTTGAGCACCCGCGCGAGCGCCCGTGCGACCTTCTGGTTGCGCTCGTCAAAGGAACCGTAGCAGCCGACCCAGTAGAGAACATCTACCGGCTCGTCGGGGTGTTCGCCGACTACTTTTATGTCGAGATCGCCAGCCCAATCGGCGCGCTTGTCCGCGCGGAAGCCGAATGGGTTGCCAGGGCGCTCCAGGGTATTGAAGGTCGCGGTCAGTTCGGCGGGGAAACGCGCTTCCTCTAAGACAAGCGCGCGGCGCATGTCCACGATCTTCGGCACCTGTTCGATCGCGACCGGACAGGCTTCGATGCAGGCCATGCAGGTCGTGCAACTCCAGAGTTCCTCGTCTGTGATCAGCCCACCTGTCAGGGGCGTATCGGCGGTGATCGTGCGTGCCCGGTGGCCACGCGCCCACATGTGCAGCCCGCCCTGCGCGTAGCTCGCCAGCCGCAGGTCTACGACAATCTTCTTCGGGTCGAGCGGCTTACCGGAGAGTTGGGCCGGGCAGGCGTCGGTGCAGCGGCCACACTCAGTGCAGGCGTAGCCATCAAGAATATCTTTCCAGGTGAAGTCGCGCACTTTCGTGGCGCCGAAATGCTCCTGTTCCTCGATGTTCTCGATTTTTGGCAATGCGCCATACGATGTTACCTTCCGGAGGTAGACATTGATCGGCGCGACGACGACATGAAAATGCTTACTGCCGGGGATGTAGGCGATCAGCCCGAGAATGAGCAGCACGTCAAGCCACCAGAAGAAGACGAAGCCAGCCTTCGCGCCGGCCGTCCCGAGCGCCCCGAATGGGCCGCCGAGCAATGCTCCCGCCAGCGACCAGTATTCGCCCTGATTCCCGAACGCCGCCGCCGCGAAGCCTTCGGAGAGCAGCAGCGCGGAGAGATGCCCGCCGATCGCCGCGAGGATGATCAGAGCGTCGGGCAGTGTCGTCAGGTGCCAGGGCCGGATGACCAGGCGGCGATAGGCGGCGTAGAGAATCGCCAGCACGACAATGAAGGCAATGAGATCGTTGAGCGCGATGAACCAGTGCGCCCGGCCGATGAAGGGCAGGCGGAAGCCGCCCAGCACGCCGGCCAGCAGCCGTTCGACCGCGCCGAGCGCCAGCAGGATAAAGCCCCAGAAGATCAGGAAGTGGGCCACGCCGATCGCCGGCTTCGCGAACATTCGGCTCTGCCCGAGTACCAGTTTCCCGACATAGCCGGCACGCGTTCCTATGTCGCCGTGCCGCTCCGCCGCCGCGCCGCTGCGAAGCAACTGGTACAGCCGGGCGATTTGCCAGGCAAAGAGACCGACCGCGACGGCGATCAGCGCCAGTACGAGCAACTGGCCCACGATTCCGATCGTCGGTTGCATGACAGCCCTCACTCCCGCTTCACTGCGTTCGGCGCCCCCTCTCCCGTGGCACGGGAGAGGGGGAAGAAACTCGACCAGCAATAGCGAAAAGCGCCACTATGGTCACTCAGCGCCTTGCACGTCGTCCGGCAACAACTCGAACGTGGCCTGCTCGGCTGGCGTCAGCGGCTCGCCCATCGCCGATTGCCGCACGTTACTGTGGTACTTTCGCTTGATGAAATCAGCGCCCTGGCGCGCTTCGGTCTCATCGGTGACGTGGCGAGCGTGCACTGGAATATCGCGTCCCGCCAGGTGCAGCACAGCGCGCCCATTGGCGAGCAGATTTTGCGGCCAGTCGCGGCCCAACCCGCCGCCCGAGCGGATGTAGAGCCGCGCGCCATCGCCCCAGACCCAGAGCGTCCGGCGCGACGGCGTGCCGGTCTTGCGCCCAAAGGTCGTCAGGTCCACTTCGCGCTCGCGCGCAGCCAGGTCGAGGATGTCGTGGGGTAAACTCGTCATTCGTCACGCTACTCCACGTTGCAAGTTTCAGGTTACAGGCTGTAGGTTGTCGGTCGGCACAGGCAGTGGCAGCCTACCAACGCGTGCGTCAGCCCCAACCTGTAAGCTACCAACCTGCAACTTGTAACCCGCACCTTGCAACCCTACCCGTTTCGCCGCCGCTTCACCTCATCAATCAACTGAGGCAGAATCTTCAGGGCGTCACCGACGACGCCGAGGTCGGCATTGCGAAGCAGGGGCGCGTCGGGGTCACGGTTGACCGCGACGATCGCTTTGGCGTTCTTCATGCCGGCCAGGTGCTGGATCGCGCCGGAAATGCCCCAGGCGAGGTAGACGTCGGGCTTAACAGTGACGCCGGTCTGCCCGACTTGCTCGGCGTATGGCCGCCAGCCGGCGTCTACTACCGCGCGCGTCGCGCCGGTCGCGCCGCCGAGCAAGTCGGCCAGTTCCTCGATCAGCGTAAAGTTCTCGGGCTTACCCAGGCCGCGCCCGCCCGACACGACGACCTTCGCGTCGGCCAGCGATGGCCCCTCCGCCACTTCCTCGACCGTCTCGACAATCTGGACTGCCTGCGCGCCAGCGCCCGGCTGCCCAGTGAACTGCTCGACCGCGCATGAGCCGCCGGTGTGCGTGGCGGTGAACGCCTTCGGGCGCGCGAGGACGATGGCGGTTCCGCCGCCGGTGACCTCGCAGACGGCGACCGTTTCGCTGCCCCACGGCGTCAGCACCCGGTAGCCGCCGTCCACCGCCTCGATGCCGGTCGCGTTGCTGACCACGCCGCAGCCGAGGCGCGCGGCGAGGCGCGAGGCTACGTCGCGGCTATCGTACGTCGTGGCGAAAAGGAGCAGGTCGGGCTGGCGCGCGGCGACAAGGCTCGCCAGCGCGTCCACCGCCGGCAGCGCGAGGTACTGGTCGTAGACCGGATTCTCGTCCACCAGCGCGTGCGCCGCGCCATATTCCCCGGCGACCGCCGCCGCCCCTGCCGCGCCCGCGCCCAGAAAGACCACCGTGGCGTCGCCAGACGCGCTTGCCTGCGACACCAGTTCCAGCGTGACCGGCGTCGGCTGCCCGTCTCGGCTTTCACCATAGACCCACATAGCCTGGCTCCTTAATGCCCTCACCCCCGCCTCGCTGGCGCTCGGCACCCCCTCTCCCGTGGCGACGGGAGAGGGGGAAGGGGAGTAAGGGTCGTTATAACACTCCGCGCTGCTGGAGGAAATCGGCGATCCGGGCCGCGGCGGTGCCGTCGTCCTCGATGACCGCGCCCGCTGACCGCTGCTCGGCCGGCTGGAGCGCCAGCACGCGCTCGCGCGCCCCAGCCTCGCCGGCGTCAGCCGCGCCCAGGCCGAGCGCCGCCAGGTCGTAGGTCGCGATCTGCTTCCGCTTGGCCGCCATGATGCCCCGCAGCGCGGGATAGCGCGGTTCGTGCGAGCCGCTGGCGATCGCGACAAGGGCGGGCAGGGCGCAGCGCAGCGTCTGGTAGCCGTGCGCCGTGACTCGCTGCGCGGTGATAGCGTCACCGGTCGCGGACAGTTGCCGGATGAAGGAGAGATGCGGCACGCCGAGCAGTTCGGCGACCATGCCCGGCACCATGCCCGAGTAGCCGTCGGTGCTCTCGGTGGCGCAGACGACTAGGTCGAAGCCGACCTGCTTGATGGCCGCGGCCAGCGCCCGCGCCGTGCCGAGCGTATCGGACCCCGCCAGGCCGGGGTCGGTGACGAGCGCGGCTTCGTGCGCGCCCATCGCCAGCGCGCGGCGCAAGGCTTCGGTCGCGCTCTCCGGTCCCATCGCCAGGGCGGTCACGGTGTTGTCGCCGCCGGCCTCCGCCAGTTGCAGCGCCGCTTCCAGCGCGACCTCCACGCCGGGGTCAAGAATATTCGGCACGCCATCGCGCACCAACCGCTTCGTGCCGGGGTCAATGCGGGCGACGCCCGCGTTCGGGTCGGGAACCTGCTTCACACAGACGACGATACGCATCGTGCCTCCTCACCGCGCCAGCAACTGCCGCGCCGCCATCACTCCAGCGCACCCTCGCCGGTAATATCGCGGCCGACGATCAGAGTGTGAATATCATGGGTGCCTTCGTAGGTGTCCACTGTTTCGAGGTTGAGCATATGCCGGATGACCGGGTACTCGGTGGTGATGCCGTTGCCGCCGAGAATCTCGCGGGCGAGCCGCGCGCCGTTGAGCGCGACGCGCACGTTGTTGCGCTTCGCCAGCGAGACCTGGGTGAAGGTCATCCGCTTCGCGTCCTTCAAGGCGCCGAGTTGATGCGCCAGCAGCAAGCCAAGACTGTGGTCGGTCACCATACGCACGAGCTTATCTTGTACCAGCTGGCGCGCGGCGATCGGCTTGCCGAAGGTGGTCCGGGTGGCGGCATAATCGCGCGCGGTGGTGTACACCGCTTCCAATGCGCCGAGCGCGCCCCAGGCGATGCCGTAACGCGCCTGGGTCAGGCAGCCGAGCGGACCCTTCAAGCCGGCGACGCCTGGCAGCAGCGCCTCAGGACCGACGCGGCAATCGGCCAGCACAATCTCGCCGGTGATGCTAGCGCGCATACTCATCTTGGAGGTAATCTCCGGCGCGCTGAAGCCCGGCGTGCCGGTCGGCACGATGAAGCCGCGCACGACGTTTTCATCGTCCTTCGCCCAGACGATCGCGATGTCGGCGATCGGGCTGTTGGTGATCCACATCTTCGCGCCGTTGAGCACCCAGCCGTCACCATCCTTGCGCGCCCGCGTCCGCATCGCGCCGGGGTCACTGCCGCCATCGCTCTCGGTGAGGCCGAAGCAGCCGACCAGCCGGCCGGCGGCCAGTTCGGGCAGGTAGCGCCGCTTCTGCGCTTCGGACCCATAGGCGTAGATCGGGTACATCACCAGCGACCCCTGCACCGAGGTGAAGGAGCGGAGGCCGCTGTCGCCGCGCTCCAATTCGTACTGTATGAGGCCGTAGGCGACATTGTCCACACCGGCGCAGCCATATTCTTCGGGCAGATTCGCGCCGAAGAGACCGAGTTCGCCGATCGTATTCTTCAAGTGCAGCGGGAAGGTGTAGTTATCCCACCACTCGCGGATGCCCGGCAACACCTCGCCGTCCACGAACTCGCGCACGGTGTCGCGAATCGCGATCTGTTCAGGGGTCAGCAATGATTCGACGGCGAAGAAGTCGAGCATCGGTGTGTCCTCCACTTGTGTCCGGATCGCGGGTTGGGACCGCGCAGGCAAGCGTAACGGCGGCGCACGGCGGCGTCAAGCGAGCGACGAGTGACAAGTGAGGACCTGGCGGGAGAGGCGACGCTTCGGAGGTGGCCCTGGGGCTAAAGCCCAGGGCTAGAGGTTACGCCACAAAAGTCGGCCGACGCCGGCCTGGGGTGACACAGACTTGGGTGTACCCACCAACGTTGGCGTAAGGACAGCCCGCGCAGGCGGGCTTCATGGCGGCACAGCCGCCTTCAGCCCGGGGCTTTAGCCCCAGGGCTACCTCAACGGCACCGCGCTGACAAGAACCACCCGTCACTCATCGCTCGCTTGACGCCGTGCCGTCATTGCGCTAGCGTAGCAAGCCGATGCCCTTACGAACAGCGGAGGCACAATTCCCGACCCCGGCGGTTTTTGGCAGGCACACTGCCTTCTCGCAACACCGCCGGCCGCCGTGGACCAGCGGTACAGAGGGAGGCGCCACAGATGGATCTCCGTCCTACACCCCAGGATGAAGCGTTCCGCAAACAGGTGCAAGCGTGGCTGGCCGAACACCTTCCCCGGCAAAAACTGACCACCATTGATGAGCGCAAAGGCTGGCACCGCCAGCTCTACGCGGCAGGCTACCTCGGCATGGGCTGGCCGCGCGAGTACGGCGGCCAGGACGCGCGCCCGATGGAGCAGGCGATCGTCGGCGAGGAGATGGCGCGCGTCAAGGCGCCCGCGCCGGTCAATGGCCTGGGCATCGGCATCGTCGGCCCAACCATCATCCACCACGGCACCGAGGCGCAGAAGCAGCGCTTCATCAAAAAGATTCTCACTGCTGAAGAAATCTGGTGCCAGCTCTACTCCGAGCCAAACTCCGGCTCGGACCTCGCCAGCCTCCGCACGCGCGCCGAGCGCGACGGCGATGTCTTTGTCGTCAACGGGCAGAAGGTCTGGACGAGCGGCGGGATGCATTCTGACTGGGGCCTGTTGCTGGCGCGCACCGATCCCGCCGCGCCGAAACACCAGGGTATCTCCTGCTTCCTCGTAGATATGCACGCGCCCGGCGTCACGGTGCGCCCGCTACGCCAGATCAGCGGCAGTGAGGAGTTCTGCGAAGTCTTCTTCGACAATGTCCGCGTGCCGGCCGAGAACCAGCTTGGCGAACTGAACGCGGGCTGGCGCATCGCGCAGACCACCCTCTCCTACGAACGCGGCGGCAATACCCTGAGCCGCGTCAGCGCCCAGCAGGCCGAGTTCGCGCGCCTGCTGGAAGTCGCGCGCACTCTGCACCACAACGGTCATCCGGCCATCGAAGACCCGATCATTCGGCAGAAACTTGGGCAGATCTACGCCGAGATCGAGGTGCTGCGCTACGGCTCACTCCGCATCCTCTCGCGGCTGGAGCAAGGACAGCGCCCCGGTCCGGAATCGTCCGTCGCCAAGGTCTATTACTCCGAGCTCGATAAGCGCATTCAGGAACTGGCGCAAGACATCCTCGGCCCCTACGGGCAACTGACCACCGGCCTGCCGGACGAACTGGCGCTGGCCCCGGGCGCGGCCTACGGCGAATCCGGCAGCTGGGCCTACGCCTTCGTCTGGTCGCGCGCCGGCACGATTTACGCCGGCTCGAACGAAATCCAGAAGAATATCATCGGCGAGCGCGTGCTGGGCCTGCCGAAGGAAGTGCGGGCGGACAGGATGAAGCAGGCGGTAGGGGATAGGGGATAGTGCCTCTCCACAACGCGGTGCTGGTCTCTTACTACTGACTCCTGGCGAGGCACTATCCCCTATCCCTTACCGCCTATCCCCTTCGCGAACGGAGTGAGCGCCATGGACTTCGATTTCAGCGACGAACAACGGATGCTGCGCGATGTGGCGCGCGAATTCTTCAGCGAACAGTGCCCGCCAGCGCACGCGCGGGCGATGATGACTGACTCGCTTGGCTACGATCGGGCGATCTACCGGCGGCTGGC
This sequence comes from Thermomicrobiales bacterium, assembly GCA_035763465.1. GTDB lineage: Bacteria > Chloroflexota > Chloroflexia > Thermomicrobiales > CADCWN01 > DASUBC01. Next base: position 969 of record DASUBC010000562.1, on the reverse strand, counting down.
TGAGATTGGCCTGCTCGGGCTGCCGTTCCCCGAAACCTATGGCGGCGCGGGTCTGGGGATGGTCGAGCAGGCGCTGGTGCTTGAAGAAATGGGGCGCGCGGCCTACCCCGGTCCGTATGTCGCCAGCATCGTGCTGGCCGGCACGGCGGTGCGAGCGTCGGGCGACGAGCGCGCCATGGCGCGCTACCTGCCGGGGCTGGCGACCGGCGAATTGACCGCCACATTCGCCTTCCTCGAAGACAACCTCGACTGGGGACCGGGCGCGGTCTCTCTGCGCGCCGAACCAGACGGCGACGGCTATCGTCTCAGTGGCGTGAAGCGCTTCGTGCCGTTCGGTCACGCAGTGGACACCATCGTCGTTGCCGCGCGCACCGGCGGCGATGCCGGCGCGGAGGGCGTCACCCTGCTCGCCGTGCCGCGCGAGACCGCCGGCCTGACAGTGGAGGAAAATGTCACGCTCGACCTCGACTCGAAGGTGAGCACGCTGCACTTCGACAATGTGCGCGTGCCGGCCGGCGATGTGATCGGCGCGCCGGGTGCGGCGTGGCCGGCGGTCGCGACGACGTTGCAGCGGGCGGCACTGGCGGCGTGCGCGGAGATGCTCGGCGCGGCGCGCAAGTCGCTGGAGATGAGCGTGGATTACGCGCGCGTGCGCGAGCAGTTCGGGCAGCCAATCGGCAGTTTCCAGGCGATCAAGCACCGCTGCGCCGAGATGCTGGAACTGGTCGAGAACGCCCATTCCGCAACCTACTACGCCGCCTGGGCGCTCGACGCGGGCGCGCCCGACGCGCTGCTGGCGACCTCGGTGGCAAAATCCACGGTCAACGAAGCGGCGCGCAAGGTCTGCGGCGAGGCGATCCAGGTGCATGGCGGCATCGGCTTCACCTGGGAATACGACCTGCATCTCTACTGGAAGCGCGCCAAGCATCTCGAACCGCTCTACGGCAACACGGACTACCACCGCGCGCG
>DASUBC010000561.1:0-6836 GCA_035763465.1 Thermomicrobiales bacterium | reverse complement strand
CGCAAGTCCCCAGATTGGCGCTGTCTGCCGCATCACGCATGGTGACTCCTGGGCAGCGCAAGCGTCGTCTGCGCGTCCCGCCGGGCTACGTGATCGTGGCGACCTTGGTCAGGATGGCAATTGCCTCCGCGTGTACCGTGCGCTCGGCCTGGAGTACACCGCGCGCCCGCACGAGCGCCCCCGGCGCGATGTCGGCCGCTGTCCCCATCGCGACCCGCGTCTCAGGCTTCCACTGTACGTGTAAAACGTGCGTGGTGCGCCGGAACGATTGGAAGGGATTTTCTTCTTGCGGCTCTGCCAGCGTGCCCGCGCAGTGATGTTCCGCTGGTTGTTCTGTCACCGCGACGACCACATTGACCGCGTCGCCGGTGGTCAGCGCGCTGAATTGTTCCCACGTCTGCGCGATCGGGATGTCGGGCATTGGGGGAGCGGTCGCGGCGGTTGCCGGCGCAGGCGCTGCCGGCGGGGCGGGTTCGGCGCGGAGCGGCCGGTCTTGTTCGTATCGCGCGCCCATCCGCAGGGCCGCCTCCGCCTTCGCCAGCTCCGCGCCGAGATAGGTGGCGTGACTGAGTTGTGAAATCAGCCCCTCGCGAATCAGCGCCAGGGCGAGTGACTCGGTGGTGCGACCACGCGCGATGTGCGCGGGGGTGTTGTCGGGTAGATAGTGGCGCACGACGATCTCGCGCGCTGGGCGATCCACCGTAATGACGAAGAACCCCTTCGGATCGTAGGCGAGTGGTTCGCGGCGGGCGCCGCCCAGCCGGATCGGCGTGAAATGCGCCTGGTCACCGACTGGCGCGCCACTCGCGCCGGCAGCGGTCTCACCGGACTTGAACGGACCAGGGGTGCGCGCCGCGAGGTCGGCAATACGCGCGCGGAGCAGGTCAGTGTCATGCTCGTCGGTCCAGTCAATCAGTTCAACCTGCTGGCGGAAGGCCGCAATTCGCGCGTGTGTGACGTTGCGGAGCACTGGCTGGTAACCCTGTGCGCCGACAATCTCCCCTGTCTCGCTGACGCCGTTCTCCACGAGCGCGCAAAGCGTCTGGCCGGGGCGGAAGAGCGCAGACTCCTTGCCGCACAAGAGCAGGAAGCGGATTGCGGCGTTCGCCGCCACATTCGTCACGATGCGCTCAATCCCCAGGTTGGCGGTATAAACCTTCCCGGCAATAGCAACGCCCGGCAAGGCGGCGATCGGGGCGAGTAGTTCGTCGCTCGTGAGGGCACAGACCGCCACCGGCGCCGCAGGGTCGCCCACGACATAGGCGCCCTCGACGACAGGCCAGGGCGGCAGAGACTGCGGTTGTTCCATTGCGGACAGCGTATCGGCTGGCATGGCGCACCTCTTTCACGCCGCATCGCGGCCAGAACGTGGTACGAGGACGACAACACGCTCATCGGGGCATACGGTGCGTAGATGTCCCCGCGCGTCTACCAGCGTGGCGCGCTCGATCACGGTGTAGGAGCCGCTCTCGGCTCCCGCGAAATGAGCGAGCCACCAGGCCGCGCGGAAGGCGAGCCGCCGTGGCAGCCGAGTGAGGCCGCGTGCCGGGCGGCGCGGCCAGCGTGTGTCCGCGAGCGCCTGCTCGACCAACCAGTTGTGCTCCGCCTGTTGCTGCCGCTCCGCGCAGCGGAGGGCCGCCAGTTCTTCGTTCAAGAGCGGGGTGTGCATCGGTCCCAATCTCCTCGTTACCAGCGCCGGTTCTTCCGGCAATGGCGATACCAGGCCACGCGACCAGGCCGGTGGAGTATCGAGAACACCTTCGTTTCCCACGGCGGATGTTTGCCACAACGCTGTGGCAACCAATGGTGGAGCAAGCGACGCGCTGCTCAGGGCGAGGCGCGGGTGAGGTACACTTGCAGGAGCGCAGCGGCATCGGGCACTGCTTCGCGCCGCAGCGTGTACCGCTTATCTGCATCGCTCGTGACGCTCACGAGGCCGGCGACCCGCAGCGCCACGAGATGGTGGTGCATGGTGGACTTCGCGACGCCGAGCGCGTCGGCCAGTTCCTGCATGGTGTACGTCTCGGTCGCGAGTTTCTTGAGGATGTGCAGCCGGCGCTCGTCACCAAGCGCCTTGTAGAGCATGACCAGCCGCGCTGGCGGCACATCATCGCCAGTGGTGATATTTTCGTCCGCCACCGGGTGACCGATCAATTTCACGTCCCGGTACTGCGCGACCAGGACCCAGGGCCGGTAGACGAGCGACGGGATGAGAACGACCTGGCGGACACCTGGCTCCGTAACGTATTGGATGCCATTGGTACTCAATTCGATGAAGCGGTCATATGGCAGCGAGCGCTGGAGGTCGCGCTTCGCGGCAGCATCGCGCATGAGGATGGGGACAATCTCCCCTTCCAGCGGTGCGAAAACCTCGGTGTACCAGCGCCGCAACAGGGCGAGCAGTCGTTGCTTCGTCTCGCCTGGTTCCCGCGCCAGGAAGCTGCCGAGCGCGGCACGCCACTCGCCAGCCTCCGGGGCGAGCGTGTCGCGGACCTGCTGCCGCGCCGCCTCGTCGCCGGTCAGCGCCCGGCGAAAGAGTGCCGCCGAAACCAGTCGCTCGTGGTTGGGCGTCACTTCGACCCAGAGCATCCGGGCCAGTTCCAAGGGGTCGAGCGCCGCAAGGTGCGCGAGCAGCGCGGGCACGTCCTTCGGCGGTGCGCTGGTGTAGGCGAGGCCCAGCAGGCGTACCCAGATTCGGTCGTAACCCGCGTGGAAGGCCGCAACCTCGGCTCGCAGGGCTGGCGAAGCCAATGCGCGGAGCCGCGCGGTCCAATCCGACGGGCCAGCGATCGCTTCGTGCTCGGCGGTGACCTCGGAGGCGCAAAAACTCAACAGCAGTTCATACGCGGGCGCCGCCTCGACCACCACGGCCGGCGGCGGTGTGGGTGCGGTGACATCAATGACACGCATGGCCCGGCCTCACCGCGATTCAACCTTCATCGAACCACTAGTTCGATGATAATCGAACCGGCGTGTTTTGTCAAGTAGTATGGCCTGGAAAGAGTGGCGCGCAACTACGTTGCTGGCCGGCAGGTTGCGAGTTCGTACAGACAAGCGTTTATACTGGTCTGAGAAACCTGGAACTTGTCAACCTGTGACCTGCAACAGCGTCCGCCGTCACTCCCATTCAATCGTGCCGGGCGGCTTCGAGGTGATGTCGTAGACGACGCGATTGATGCCCGCGACTTCGTTGACGATACGGTTGCTGATGCGGGCCAGAACGTCATACGGTATACGCGCCCAGTCGGCGGTCATCGCATCCTCGCTGGTCACGGCGCGCACGGCGCAGACGCGGCCGTAGGTGCGGCCATCGCCCATCACGCCGACCGTGCGGACGGGCAACAGCACCGCGAAGAACTGCCAGATGTCGCGTCCCAGCCCCGCCTGCTCGATCTCGGCGCGCACGATTGCGTCGGCGCGGCGCAGCAGCGCCAGGTCGGGCGCGTTCACCGCGCCGAGGATACGGACGGCCAGACCGGGGCCGGGAAATGGCTGGCGCTCCACAATCTCGTCCGGCAGGCCAAGCGCGCGGCCGGCGGCGCGCACTTCGTCTTTGAAGAGAAACTTCAGCGGCTCGATCAGTTTGAATCGCATGTCAGCGGGTAGGCCACCGACGTTGTGGTGCGTCTTGATTGTCTGTGCGGTGCGCGTGCCGGACGGTGTCGCGCTCTCGATCACGTCGGGGTAGAGTGTGCCCTGCGCCAGGAACTCGAATGGCCCGGCGCCGGCCGCGTGCGCCTCGAAGACGCGCACGAAAGTCTCGCCGATCCGCTTGCGCTTCTGCTCGGGGTCGGTGACGCCCGCCAGTTCTTCGAGGAAGTGGCCGGCGGCGTCGGCGTAGACGAGCGGCATCCCGAACGCGCGGCCAAAGACCTCTTGCACCGTCTCCGCTTCGCCCTCGCGCAGCAGGCCGTTATTGACGAAGACCGGCGTCAGGCGGTCGCCGATCGCGCGAAAGATCAGCGCGGCGGCGACCGACGAGTCCACGCCGCCGGAGAGGCCGCAGAGCACGCGGCTGGTCGGCCCAACCTGCTCGCGTATCTCCGCAACCGCCGCGTCAATAAAGTTCTCGGGCGTCCAGTTCGGCGCGCAGTCGCAGACGCCGTAGAGGAAGCCGCGCAGCAGGTCCGCGCCGCGCGGCGTGTGCGCCACCTCGGGGTGGAATTGCAGCCCGTAGAGCCGTTCGGCGGGATTCGCCATCGCCGCGTGCGGCGAGTTGACGCTGACCGCGAGCGGGACGAAGCCGGGCGGCAGCGTCTCGATGCGGTCGCCATGGCTCATCCAGACGTCCAGGTCGCGCGGCAGGCCGGCGAAGAGACCCGCCTCATCTTCCCGTGCGACGACGGTGATGCGCGCCGGGCCATACTCGCGGTGGCTGGACGCCGCGACCCGCCCACCGCGCGCCTGTGCCAGCAGTTGCATCCCGTAGCAGATGCCGAGCACTGGCAGCCCACTCGCCAGCACCCAGTCCGGCAATTGCGGCGCGCCCGGTTCGTAGACCGAGTTCGGCCCACCTGAGAGGATAACGCCGCACGGGTGCAGCGCCCGCACCTGCTCGACCGGCGCGTCGAACGGCAGCATCTCGCAGTAGACCCGCGCCTCGCGCACCCGGCGCGTGATGAGCTGGCTGTACTGCGAGCCGAAATCGAGCACCACGACACTATCGGCACGGTCATGTGCGCCCGTTTGCTCAGTCAGGTCGAGCAGATGCGCGCTCTCCGCCACCAGCGTCGTCGCCCCGGCGGGCGCCGTGCCGTCCTGCGGCAATTCCTCGTTGTTATCCATAGCCCCTCATTGAAAGTACGAACTACGAAGTACGCCTGGTCAAGCATGGCGCTGACAGACCGGCACACAGCCATTAGCAGCGTACTTCGTACTTCGTAGTTCGTACTTCTTCATCACTCATCACTTCGCAACAACACATACTGGCGATCGAACTCCCAGTCGGCAATTGCTTCCAGTTCGACTTCGACGCGTGGATGCAATGGATCAATCCGCTTGATGAGGTGAATGTCCACAACGCGGCGATCGTCAAGCCCCAGCGCCTCACAGAGAGCATCCTGGGCGATTTTCAAGCCACCGTCAAGGTCGCGCTTGAGCGGCGTCTCGAAGTAGAAGTCGAGGTAGAGACCAAGATAGCCGGCCTTCAGTTGCTCGTGCTCCACATCCGACAACTCCGTGCCGTGGGCACTGAGAATGCGCCGCCGAACCGTGCGCTTGAACTGCGCGGCCTCCTTTGTCAGCACCCGGCGATTGCCGACCGTCGCGTACTGGTTATTGATGCTCGGTGGGAGGGGAAGCACGATCCGCATGGCCCACTTCCTGACGGTGTCGGCACGCTGGCACAGTGTACGGACAGTATAGCGGCGGTAGGGCGGGGTAACAAGGCGCGATGATGCCCGCTTGACACACCGGCGCGGCTGCGCCAAGATTCGCCCGGCGCCGGTTTGGTCCGACCAGACGATGTTGCAGGTTCCAGGTTGGCGGGTTCCAGGTTTTTGTGGGCCACTGTCCGCGCTTGCTTGAGAAACGTGCAACCTGCAACCTGCCAACTTGCAACACTCGGTGAAGGGAGCGACATGGTTGCGAAGTTGACGCCCGAGCAGTTCGACGCATTGCGCCGTATTGACAGCCCGACGATCTCCAATGCCATCGAGACCTTCAAACTGCGGCCACGGGTGGCAGGCTACACTGGTTTCGACATCCGCTGCATCTTCCCCGAACTGCCGCCGACAGTCGGCTACGCGATTACCTGCACGGTGGACAGCACCACCGAAGGCCGGCAAGGCATCGGCTTCAATGTTCTCTACGAATTACTAGAACAGGCGCCGAAGCCGGCCATCATCGTCATGCAGGACGTCGGTCCCGACCGCCTCCATTCCTGCCATGCCGGTGAAGTGATGTCCACGACGATGAAACGACTTGGCGCGATCGGCATCCTTACGGATGGCGGCCTGCGCGATGTGCGCGAAGTCCGCGCGCTTGGCGGCTTCCAATACTTCTGCGCCGGCCTGGTCGTCTCCCACGGCAACCCGCTCTGCGTCAGCGTCGGTGACGAGGTGACGATTTCGGGCATGAAGGTGAAGACCGGCGACCTGCTTCACGGCGACGTGAACGGCATCGTCCACATTCCCGACGAGTGCGCCGCGCAGGTCGCCGACGCCGCCTACAAGACCTGGGAGCGTGAGAGCGAGACGATGCGACGCATCAACAGCCCCGACTTCCGTGTCACGCCGGCAAGCCAGGAAATCAAGCACTGACGAGTGACGAGTGATGAGAGGTTCGGGCCAGCGCGGTGCTGGGCAGTTGGTGTGGTACCGTGGTGAGCAGCTGCCGAATTTATTCGGCGCTAGAGATTGTGGTGACAAAGTCCCTAGCGGGACTGGGGCTGGCCTACCGATGCGCTAGCCACCAGCCCCAACATTTGTCCTGAACCCAGTCCGCGCAGGCGGACTTCGTGGCCGTAGGCCATGTAGCCTCGGATTGAAATCCGGGGCACCCCTCAACGCCACCGCGTTCGCTAGCTAGCCCTTGCGCTACTCGCCATCCCCTCATCACTCGTCACTCGCGCCCAGTAGTCGCGCGAGCGTGCCGCCGAGAATGAGTGCCTTGTCCGCCTCCGGCACGAAGGTGCAGTGGGTGCGGAAGGCTTCCAGCGCCTGCTGGTAGGTCATGTAAGAGCGCACGACCGGGTAGTCGGAACCCCAGCAGAGCTGGTGCGGACCAAAGTGCTCGTAGAGCGTACGGACGATCCACCCAGTATCGGCATAGGGATATTCCCACGCGACCTGTGAGCAATAGGCGAAGCCCGACACCTTGATGCAGATATTCGGCAG
>DASUBC010000560.1:0-2152 GCA_035763465.1 Thermomicrobiales bacterium | reverse complement strand
CGCGCGGAAGCCCAGACTGAGATAGTGGTCCACCTTCGCCAGCAGCCGGTCCAGCGGCCAGTTGCTGACGCCGCCGGTGGCGTAGGCAGGCAGGCGATCGTGGTGCTTGCCGCCGAGCAGCTCGTAGACGGGCAACCCGATTACTTTGCCTTTCAGATCCCAGAGGGCGGCCTCGATGCCGCTGATGGCGGCGGGAGCCATTCCGACCCGGCCCCAGTAGGCGCAGCAGTCGAGCATCCGCCGTCGCAGGGTGTGAATGTCCAGCGTCTCGGCGTTGACGAGGATCGGTTTGAGGAAATCCACGATCGGCGGCACCGCCTCCGGAAATTGATAGCCCAGGTACGTTTCGCCGATGCCGACATGGGACGAATCAGTGTGGACTTCGATAAACGCGGCGCTTCGCACCTTTCGCAAGGCCAGCATGGATGGGTCATTGCTGATGGGGCCGGTGAGCAATATCGTCCGCACATCGGTGATTTTCATTCCACCATCCTTGTCATTAGCGCCCGCGGCAGGTCACCTGCAAGTCAGTCGTTCGCCTCCTGGCGCGAGGTGCCATGCACAGGCGACGGCGCCCAGTGTGGGAAGTGCTCGCGCAGGAAGGCGGCGAGTTGCTCCGCCGCGTCGGCCTGGGCGGCGCGGTAGGGGGGCAGCAGGCGTAGCGGAAACTCCGGGTCATGCAACTTCCAGAGAATCTTGTCGTAGGCGCCGTCAATGAACTCGCCGACGCCCGCCGCTTGAATGAGCGCCGCGCCGATTTCCTGCAATTCACCGCCCAGGCGAAGCACCGTCGCGGCGTCCCGCGCCTGCCCCGCCGCGAAGAAGGCGCGGGCAGTCTGGGCGTTGACCGAGGCCACACTGATCAGCAGACCGCAGTCACCGATCTGGCTGCCGTAGGCGTAGCCGCTCTCGCCGAGGAAGTGGCGCAACTGCGGCGCTTTCGTCAGCAGACCATGTACGCGCGTCATCGCGTCGGTACTGTTCTTCGTCGCGGCCAGGTTCGGATGCGCGGCGGCGAGCCGGCCGTATTCCTCAGGTGTGACCAGGCGCTTGGTACGGAGTAGGTTGTAGTGCAGGAACTGGCAGTCGGGGAAGCGCCCCAGCACCTGCTCGAAGAAGGTGAAGACTTCGCTCTCGGTGAGCGCGCCCCAGCTCGGCAGGGAAATCTGGAAGTGTCGGACGCCGAGTTCGCGCGCCGCCTCGATGCGCGCGATGATCGTCGGCAGCGAGAGGCTGATCGCGCCGACCATCGGCGCCACGCTGCTGCCGCGCAGCGCCTCGACGTAGACACGGGTGATCTGGAGAAACTGCTGGTCAGTGACGGCATAGCCCTCGCCGGCGGTGCCGAAGATATAGATATGCCGGTAGCCCGCCGCGAGCAGCATAGCCAGTTCGCGCCGGAAGAGCCGTTCGTCGAGTTGCCAGTCGGCCGTCCACGGGACGACGGCGGTCGCCATGATGTCAGCCGGGTACCGCACCTCGCTCATTCGTATTTCCTCCCGCTGACCGTGCGGTCTACTGACATTGCGAAGGAGACCAGCAAGCCAGGCTGCGCGGCCCGTCGCGCCGGTGTGCGAAGTAGAAGTGGCCGGGCACACCCGCCCGCCGTGACCGCAAATTTCTCCTCATAATGCGGGATCGCCCCACTCCGTCACTTGACATCAGACATCATCTCTCGATAGTTTGATGCTAACATGCTGGCTGAACTGCGTCAACGCGGTATTGTCCTGATCTGAGGATTATGGCAGGGTAGGGGCGGCGTGCTCTATTGTGAGCAAATATGTAAGGAGGTCTGAGTGCCAGCAGAGTCGCGGCCGAATATCCTGTTCATCTGCACCGACCAGCAGCGCTACGACACGCTCGGCTGCTACGGCAACCCGCACATCCAGACGCCGCACCTCGATCAACTCGCGCGTGAAGGCGTACTCTTCGAGCAGTGCTACGTGCAAAGTCCCGTCTGCGCGCCGTCGCGCGCCAGCCTGATGACGGGCCTCTATCCGCACGCGCATGGCTTATGGGCCAACGGCGTGCCGCTGCCGGGCCGCCATGCGCTCGTCACCCGCGCGCTGGCCGATGGTGGCTACGACTGTGGGATGGTCGGCAAGCAGCACCTCGCGGCCTGCTTCCAGGGCCGCACCGAGCCGCGCCAGGA
>DASUBC010000559.1:0-9757 GCA_035763465.1 Thermomicrobiales bacterium | reverse complement strand
GGGTGAGAAGGTGGCCGGCAGCGCGTTGAAGGCGAGGCGTTCGAGCCGGTCGGCTAGCACCGGCGCGCCGAGAATCGCTAACAGCGTCTCCAGCGAGAACATGTACTCCGCGATCGCGCAGAGCTCGGTGCCCTGCGACGGGCGTTTGCCCGCCAGGTGCTCGTCGCCGGAGAACGCGCCGGTCGCCTGGCCGTGGAACTCGTCCAGTGTGGCGATGATGCCGAGACTGGCGGCGCGGTCGGCCGAGTCGCCCGACTGCCGCGACCAGACGGCCGGCGTCTTCACGGCCATCGCGTTATTGACGACATGGCTGACGAGGGTGCAATGCTCGCGCGGCGTCTTGTCGCGATACGGAAAGCCGACGAAGTGGCCGCGCCAGTCGAAGCCCTGCCGGTGTACTTTCGCGGCCAGGTCGAGCAGCCAGGCTTCGCCCGTCCGCTCATAGAGCCAGTGGATACTGAGTACGAGGTCGGCCCAGCGCATCTGGCCCCAGGAGCGCAATGGCGTCTCATCGAGCAGCGCGTCAAGCCGGCGCAGGAAGCGCGCTATCGCCGGCACGATCCGCGCGTTGCCGGTCGCCTCCTGGTACTGCGTCAGCGCCTTGAGCGCCACAAAGACCGGCCAGGGGTCATACTGGTAGCCGTAGCGCGCGTCCAGCACTGGTCCCAGCCAGCCATCGGACGCCTGCCGCGCCAGGATTTCGTCCACCCAGCGCCGCGCCTTGCCCAGCAGCCGTTCGTCTTGGAGCAGGAAGGCGAGCGGCACCAGGCCATCGAGCCAGTACGGCCCACGCTCCCACCCTTCGGCGCCGCCGCCAATCCAGCCGCTCTCCGCCACATCGGGCCAGAACTCGTCCAGGTGACCGCCGAGGCCATCGGCCTGTATTCGCAATTGCGCGCGCAACCAGCCCGCCGGCTGAATCGCGCCGAGCGGCAGCAGCGTGAAGGCGAGCGGAGCCAGACGGTGTGCTTCGGTCATGAATGCTCCTTGTATGGCCGCCCTCACCCCCTGGCCCCCTCTCCCGCCTTGCAGGCGAGGGGGGGCTTGCTATGAGCTCATCGGCAGTTCCCCCTCTCCCGTATCACGGGTGAGGGGGCCAGGGGGTGAGGGCCGTCTCCCTCTGCCCAAAATGCCCAAAAACCAAAACTCTGACGATCCCCGCCTTGGCTCGCAGGTCAGGGGAGAGGGCTACACCCGCAACACGATCTTGACCGGCGCGCTCTGCTCTGTGCGCCGCGCCGTATAGCGCACCAGGTAGTGGTCATCGTCCGCCGTGACTTCGGGTCCAGCAGCATTGGCTTCGACAGTGAGCGGCAAGCCGGGCAAGTCCCAGCGGCCAGACTGGAAGGCCGCCGGTGTTGCGCCAGGCGCGTAGACCTCGAAGAGAAGCGTCTGGTCGTCGCTCGCGCCGAGGTCGCAGGTGATCGTCAGGCTGCCTTGCGCCGCCCGCGCGTCGAGCGCACCCTCCTGCCGCCAGAGCAGGCGCATCCAGCCGATAGCGCCGGGCGCGGCCTGCCAGTGCAAGGTCGCGGGGTGGAACTGGCTCCATGAGCGCGTGCGCGACAAGGCCGTCTCCGCGCCGAACATGGCGCGCTCGCCCAGCCAGGCCGTCGCGACCCGCCCGTTCGCCGGCTCGATCGTCTGCTCGACGTCGCGCTCACCCTGGAAGGCCAGGAAGTGCGGCCGGGCATCGTCCGGCACGGCCGCGCCGAGAAGCGCGGGGAGCGGGCCAAAGCAGAAGTCGTGGAAGTGGTCGAATGGCCGGGTGATGTCCGGGAAGGGCGCCTGTTCGCGGCCAGTGACCAGCCAGATCCAGAGACCGAGCACGGCGGCGTACCGGCGCATATCCATGCCGTAAGCGCGGTCGTACGGCCCGGCCATATTCCGCAGGTCGGCGTGATAGTAGCGGGCGATGTCGCGCCAGAACCGCGCCTCCATGTCCGCGCCGAGGTCGCGCAGCAGCGGCGATGGCGCGCGACCTCGCCAGAGCGCCAGCGCGTTGAGGTCCACGCCGTAATAGGTGGGCGAATTGTATTCATTAAAGGCGTCGTGCGCGCGGAAGAGCCGGTGAATCTCCTGGGCCAACGCCGCACCCTGCGCCGCCCACGCCGGTTCGCCGAGGCGGCCGGCGGCGTAATCGAGCAAAAAGGCGCACATCAGCGAGATATTGGTGTAGGCCGCCGCCACCCGCCGCGCCAGCGTGCCCTCCACCGCCAGGCGGAGCGCGCGGTCAATCCCTTGCACCAGTTCGGCCGGCAGATCGGCCTCATACTCTTGCAGAACCAAAATCAGCGTCGTGCCGATGAACTCGCGCCAGTTCGGGTCGTAGTCCCGCCACTCGCGCGGCGGCTCCGGTCCAATGCCGACGCGCGGGTGCGGCTCCTCCGGCGCGCGGGCGAAGGTGCCGTGATAGACGGCGTCCGGCTCGTCAAACTGGTGCGTCAGCACGGCCACCAGCGCGCGGCAGGCGCGCTCCCGGTCGCCGGGCGCGGCGCGCAAGAGCAGCCCCGTAGCGTACCAGGCGGTCTCGCGCACCGGGTGGAAGGACGTGATGGGCGGCATCCCATCGCGCACCTTTTCCAATGGCATCCGCAGCAGCGCGGCCTCCTCGTCCCAGAACTGGTCCATCCAGGCCACCGACTGTTCCGCAAGGTCGCGCGCGTGCGGGTCGAGATCGGCGAGGTGACAGGCAGGCATCAGACCTCCATTATCGCGCCGCCATTAACCGGCGACGCCACACCACAAAAAGGAGCACCCCAGTAGGGTGCTCCCGCAAGAACCTCATGCGATTATGTCAAATAATGCGTCGTGCCGCGCCGCCAGCATCGCTCCGTGCCACTGCATCGCCGGCCAGCACCTCCCGCGTCGGCCTGATGTAACCCGCGCAACAATCACATTCGGTAGTCGCCGGTCATCAGTGAGTTCAGGTGAACACCGCACCAGCAGGTAGGCACAGTGCCGTTCTGAACCCACTGCCCGACTGCCCGTCTGTCCGACTCGTTACTCCGTCACCCCCTGCAAGGTCAGTTCTTCCGAGAAGTGGCAGGCCGCGAGGTGGCCGGGCACGATCTCGCGCAGGGGCGGTTCTTCCTGCTTGCAGCGTTCCTGTGCATAGCGGCAGCGTGGGTGGAAGTGGCAGCCGCTCGGCGGGTTGGAGGGGTCGGCGACCTCGCCTTCCAGCACGAGGCGGCGCTTCTTGATCGTCGGGTCCGGCTTCGGCACGGACGAGAGCAGCGCCTCGGTGTAGGGATGGAGCGGCTTGAGATAGAGATCCTCCGTCTTCGCCAGCTCAACCACCTTGCCGATATACATCACGGCGACGCGGTCGCTGATGTGCTCGACGACGCTCAGGTCGTGCGCGACGAAGAGGTACGTCAGGTTGAACTCTTCCTGCAAGTCCTGCAACAGATTGAGCGTCTGAGCCTGAATCGAGACGTCGAGCGCCGAGACCGGCTCATCGCAGACAACGAGTTGCGGGCGTAGGGCGAGCGCGCGGGCGATGCCGATGCGCTGCCGCTGGCCGCCGCTGAAGGCGTGCGGATAGCGCGTCAGATACTCGCCGCGCAAGCCAACCGCGCGCAGCAGGTCGGCGACCCGCTCCTTCAGTTCCTGCCCCTTCGCCACGCCGTTGACCAGCAACGGTTCGCCGACAATCTGGAGCAGCGTCATGCGTGGGTTCAGCGACGAATAGGGATCCTGGAAGATCATCTGGACATTCTGGCGCACCTGATGCATCTGGCGTGAATTGAGTTTCGGGATGTCCACCCAGCCCAGGTTATTATCCTTGAAGCGAATCTCGCCGCCAGTCGGATTGTAGCCCCGCATGATCAGCCGGCTCGTCGTCGTCTTGCCGCAGCCGCTCTCACCGACCAGGCCGAGCGTCTCGCCTTCACGCAGCGCGAAATTGACGCCGTCCACGGCCTTGACCGTGTTGGTCGTCTTTTTCAGCACACCCTTCGTCGAGACGAAGTATTTCTTGAGGTCTTTGACGACCAGGAGATTGCGATCGCCGTCCGCGCCGTTCGCTTGCGCGGCGGAGGCGGTTGTCGTCTCGGCGGCCATCAGCTGATCTCCTTGGTGCGAGCACAGCGCGCCCAATGGTTCGGGCCAACCTGGACGTACTGCGGATCGTCGCAGATACCCGGCTTATAGAAGGGACAGCGCGTGTGGAAGGTGCAGCCGGCCGGGATGGAGAAGGGATCGGGCACCATGCCCTCGATGGATTCGAGCCGCCGGCCGGTCTTCCGGCCCAGGCGCGGAATCGAGCGCAGCAGCGCCTTCGTATAGGGGTGCTTGGGGTTGTGGAAGAGTTCTTCGACCGGCGCCTGCTCCACTTCCTTACCCAGATACATCACCATGATGTCGTCGGCCATTTCGGCCACGACGCCCAGATTATGCGTGATGATCTGGATCGCCATGCCGAGGTCTCGTTGCAGTTCCTTCATCAGTTCGAGAATCTGCGCCTCGGTTGTGACATCGAGCGCGGTCGTCGGCTCGTCGGCGATCAGCAGGCTCGGCTTGCAGGAGAGCGCCAGCGCGATCACGGCGCGCTGCCGCTGGCCGCCACTGAGCTGATGCGAATAGCGGTCAATCGCCTCGCGCGGGCGCGGAATCCCGACGCGCGCGAGCATCTCAATCCCGCGCTCGCGCGCTTCTTCCTTGCTGACCTTCTGGTGCAGCACGATCGTCTGGATCATCTGATGGCCGACCGTATGCACCGGGCTGAGCGACGACATCGGCTCCTGAAAGATCAGGGCGATTTCGTTGCCCCGGATGTCGCGAATCGCCTGCCCACGCGGGTTGAGTGTCGTCAGGTCAATCTGCTCGACGCCATCCGCCGCGACACGGCTCGGTCCGCGCCCGCCAAAGCGACCACGGAAACCACCACCATTAGCGCTTGTCGCCACCGATTGCCCGGCGCTCTCGCGCTGCCGGCGATGATAGATAATCTCGCCGTCTACGATCTGGCCGGGTGACGGCACGATCCGCAGGATTGACTGCGCGGTCACGCTCTTGCCGCAACCCGACTCGCCGACAATGCCAAGCGTCCGGCCACGGTAGAGGTTATAACTCACGCCGTCCACCGCGCGGACGGTGCCTTCGTCGAGTTTGAAATAGGTCTTCAGGTTGCGAACTTCGAGCAGCAGCTCGCGCTGGTCGCGCTGGATACCCGCGCCCGCGCCGAACTGGCTCTCAAGATTGACATTCCCCGCGGTCATGCTGTCACCTTTATCTGGCAGCTGGCGAGCGAACGAGCGCCCCGTTGCCGAGCGCCGTCGCTCATCACTCGGTCCTCGTTACTCGTCACTTGCGCCCTACCGGCTGTACGGATCGGCCGCGTCGCGCAGACCATCGCCCAGGAAGTTGAACGCCAGCACTACGATGATGACCGCCACGCCAGGGAGCAGCAGCCAGGGCGAGAGCGCGACCGTCTGAATGTTCTGCGCCTCCTGCAACAGCACGCCCCAGCTGATCTCCGGCGGGCGTAAGCCCAGGCCCAGGAAACTGAGCGACGTTTCGGCCAGGATGACGCCGGGAATCGCCAGGGTGAGCGAGGCGATGATGTGGCTGAGGAACGACGGCGCCATGTGCCGGAAGATAATCCGGGCCTCACTCGCGCCGCAGAACCGCGCCGCCATCACGAAATCCTCCTCGCGCATCGCGAGGAACCGCCCGCGGACGACGCGCGCCAGGCCGGTCCAGCCGATCAACGAGAGAATGACCGTGATGCCGAAATAGACCTTCAAGGGCGACCACCCCGGCGGGAGCGCCGCCGCGAGCGCCATCCAGATCGGAATCGTCGGCAGCGAGCGGATGAATTCAATTGTGCGCTGGATGGCGGTATCCGCCATGCCGCCATAGTAGCCGGAGACACCACCGAGCGCGATGCCCAGAATGACGCTGAGGAAGACCGAGATCAGGCCGATCGAGAGCGAGATGCGCGCCCCGTAGACAATGCGCGAGAGCATATCGCGCCCCAGGCGATCGGAGCCGAGCAGGTAGAAGGGCGCGTCCGTAGATTTACCGCCCAGGCCGATCAGATGCCGATCGCCCTTCCAGAGGTTCCAGAACTTGTAGGTGTCGCCGCGCACAAAGAAGTGGATCGGGGTCCATTGCGACTTGTCCACCACATAACTGACCCGCAGTGTCTCGGGGTTGCGCTTCAAGGTCAGGGCATAGACGCCGGGGCGCAGGCTGAAGTGGCCGTTCTGATCGAAGAAACTGATCGGCATGGGCGAGACGTACTTGTAGTCCTCGTTCGTCTTGTTCGGATCAGCGGGCGCGATGACTTCGACGAACAGCGCGACGAGATAGAAGAAGACGATCACCCACAGGCTTACCACTGCCAGCTTGTGCTTGCCGAAGCGCCAGCGCATCAACTGCCACTGCGACGCCACCGAGACTTTCGTCTTGGCGGCGGCGGGGGTCTCGGCTACAGGCGGCTCCTGGGGGTCGAGCGCGCCCTGCCCGCGCGCGCCCTCCTCGACGATACTGTCCATGTTGTCGCGCACCGAGGTCGCGTCTTGCCTCACCGAAGAAGCATCTTGCCTCATAGTCGTTCCTCTACTCGCGATGCCGGTGGATTATCCCGCAGCTCAGGCGTAGCGGATACGTGGGTCGAGCCAGGCCAGAACCAGGTCGGAGATCAAGACACCAATCACCGTCAGCGCCCCAATCAGCAAGATAAAGGCGCCGGCCAGGTACATGTCCTGGGAGAGCAACGCGCGCAGCAACATCGGGCCGTGCATCGGCAGACTGAGCACGATCCCGACGATTGTGGCGCCATTGATCAGGCCCGGCAAGGAGAAACCGGCGGAGCTGACGAACGGGTTCAACGCGACGCGCACCGGATACTCCCAGGTCAGTTTGCGTTCGTCGAGACCGCGCGCGCGGGCGAAGATGACGTAGGGCTTGTGCAGCTCGTCCAGCAAGTTCGCGCGCATCGTGCGGATCAGGCCGGCGGTGCCCTCAAGCCCGATAATGACGAGTGGCACCCAGAAGTGTTTGAGGAGATCGATCACCTTGCCGACGCTCCACGGCGCATTCTGGTACTGGCGCGAGAACAGTCCGCCGACGTCCATACCCAGATAGCGGAAGGAGACCCACAGCAACACAAGGGCGATCATGAAACCAGGGATGGCGAGGCCGATGAAGCCGAGGAAGGTAAAGACATAATCCATTGGTGAGTACTGGTGCGTGGCGGAGAAGACGCCGATCGGGATCGCCAGCAGCCAGGTAAAGAGCAGGGTTGAGACGGTGAGGGCCAGCGTAACACCCATGCTATTCCAGATGAGCGTGGAGACCGGCAGGTGCCACTCCAGCGACTGCCCGAAGTCGCCGTGCAGGAGGATGTTGGAGATCCACTTCCAGTACTGGACATAGACCGGCTGGTTCAGGCCATACGCGTTCTGCAAGGCCACCAGTTGCTGGCCCGCGATCGTGCTGTCACCCTGCTGCGCCAGCAGAGCCGCGTAACTGGTCAGGAAGTCGCCGGGTGGCAACTGGATCAGGACGAACGAGACCAGCGAGATGGCGAACAGCGTTGGTATCGCCAGCAGAATACGGCGAATGAAGTACTGGAGCATAGTTCCCTCTTTGACCGCACGATCGCGCTATGGGGCCGAGAGGCAGGGCCAGTGTACCAGGGCGCCAGCCTGTTCGCCAGTACTGGCGAACAGGCTGGCGCCCCGACCGGCCGATGCTACGACTGCTTGAGGTAGAACTGCTGCGGATTGAGCAGACCGGAATCGCGCAAGGTATCGTCGTCAATATAGCCGTCCAGGATGTTCCTGAAGTTGTTGCGGACGACCATCGGCACGACCATCTCGCCGACGACGCCGACCGCGTAGGGGTGCTGCTTCCAGATGTCGAGGATCTTCTGGAAGTCAGCCTTGCGCTTGGCTTCATCCGGTTCGGCCGCCGTCGCCTCCCAGTTCTTCCAGATGTCGCGGATCGGGTGATCCTGCGGCGGCTCGGTCTTCTTGTACGGCGATTGAGCATACCAGTGACCGAACGCCGGCGCCCATGGGCCGTCATCAATCGTTCCCAGAAAGCGGCCCGGGTCGGCCTTCACCACCGAGCAGCGGTCAAAGCCCCAGTAACCGAGCTGGACCTCGGCGTTGTGGACGTGTTCCTCGTAGAGCGAGCGCTCGACGTACTTCATGTTCGTCTTCACGCCGATCGCTTCCCAGTACGCCTTGACACGCTGATGCTGGTCGTCTTCCGGGGAACCGGCGATCGTCGTGTGCTCGACCGTGATTTCCAGCGGTTTGCCATCGGAGCGCTTGCGCGACCCGTCCGGATTCTTGGTGAGGCCGATCTTGTCGAGCAGGGAGTTAGCCTGGTCCGGATTATACTCGGTCCAGGCTTTCTCCAGGTCCGGGTCGTACTCCGGCGAACCCTTGACCGGCGCTGTCTGACGTGGCGAACCAAGCCCGTTCCAGACCAGGTCGTTGATCTTCTTGCGGTCGATCGCGATATTCAACGCCTGGCGGAACTCCGGTGTGTCGAAGAGTTTCGCCAGCACCGGGTCGGGGCAATTGATGTTCGGGAAATAGGCATTGGTGGAAGCAGCGCGCCACTTGAACGTCTTGTAGCCGCCCTTCTGCTCGTTCTCCTTGTAGAAGGTATAGCTACCGGCGTCCAGGTGGCGCATCTGCATGTCAATCTGGCCGCTGGCAATTTTCAGGTTCAGCACGTCGTTGCTCTGATAAATGACGTGCTCGACCTTGTCAATGTAGGGCAGCTGGTTGCCGTCGGTGTCTACCTGCCAGTAGTAGGGGTTGCGCACCGCGACAATCGGGTCGGCGGGCGGCACGACCGTCATCGTCCAGTTGCGGATCATCGGCAGGTCAGGGTTGACGAACCAGAAGTAAATTGGCCCCTGGCCATCGCCTGCCTTGCCCCAGAGTTCGGTCCAGGTCGTCACCTTCTTATCGGCGACGACCTTATTGAGTTGATCCATGCTGGTGTACTTCGGATGGTAGTTCTTCAGGTAATGCATTGGCAGGATGAAGTCGCCATTCAGCTTGGCGATCGTGATCGGCAGCAGCGGATATGGCGCAGCGTACTTCATCTTGAAGGTCTGCGCGTCAACGACGGTGAGTGTCGCTAACTTGATCTGGCCGCTGATATTCTGGCTTGCGGCGAAGTTCGGCGCGGGGGTGATGTCCTTGTTGAGCTGGACATCCTCGAACCAGAACTTAGCGTCGTCGGTCGTCACGTCCTGGCCGTCCGACCACTTCATCCCCTTGCGGAGGTGGAAGGTATATTCGGACGCATCGCTGTTCTGTTCCCACTTCTCGACGACGTTGGCGATGATGTTGATAGTGTTCGGGTCGGGCGCGTCCCACTCGATCAGCATCTCCTCGCCGAGTTTCGTCGGCCCGACACGGTCGGAGAGGCCGGTGTAGGCGCGGTGCCAGGTGCCGCCGTACTGGCCCACCTCTTGCAGTGGCTTCAGTACGCGTGGGTTATCAGGAAGGCGCTTCTCCACCGGTGGGAGCTTACCGGCTTTGACCATGTCGGCCAGCGCCGGCGCTTCCTTGTATTGCGCGGGCTTGGCGGCAGGCGTACCGCCGCTGGCCGGCGTCGCATTCGTCTGATTCACCGCGATGGTCGGTGGCGGACCTGAGGATGTCGAAGCACTACTGGACGCCTTGGTCGTGGCCGCTGCCGCGCTGCTCGTCGAGCTGCTGCTACTGGAAGAGCTACTACTACTCGCCGTGCCTGTGGTCGCGGTCGCCGCGCCGCCACC
>DASUBC010000558.1:0-3030 GCA_035763465.1 Thermomicrobiales bacterium | reverse complement strand
GGGCGTCAGCCCGGCGGACGCGGCGTTCCAGAGCGAGAGCGGCGTGATCCGGTAGGTATGAATGTGCTCGGGGCTTTTCTCCAGTTCGGCGATCGCCGCGATCGTGTCGCGCGCCGCCTCGTATTGTGCGTTCGCCGCTTCAAGCAATACCGTCCGATCGCCCTGGACGATCAGCGGGTTCTCGGGATGATAGGCCATACCCCCGCTCCAGTTTTACGCGCGACCGCCGCCACCGGCACGGTCGCGGCCTAGTCTTCCGCCTGTGCCACGCCGACAATGTTATTTAGCCGGAAGACGCGGTCTTCCTGGCGCGTGCGACAGAAGGCGTGGAGATAATACGATCCACCGCGCACTTCCAGCTCGCGCGGCTCGACGACCCGCCGCGTCGAGCGTCGGTCGCTCGGCTTGCGGTATTCAATGATAAGTGGCTGCTCGTTGTCCAGCGCCGCCTCGACAAAGTCGCACAGCGCACGGCCACTCAGGTGTTGCAACGCCACACCACGGCCCGTGCCGCTGCGCGATGCACTCGCCTCGCGGGCCTGAGCAATTTCACGCCCGGTAGCCAGACCCACGCTCGCGGCAGCGCGCTGGGCGGCGCCCCGCTTGTCGTCCGCTGGCTGGCTGCCGAAACCAGGCTGCAAGGTGATGCCACGCAACGTGAGCGCCGCTTCGAGGCGCGGCCAGTGTTCCTCGCTTACCAGTGCCAGGCTCGCGGAGAGAATCCGCAGGATCAGCGGCCGAATCGCCTTGACCCGGCTCAGGTCGCCCCAGTTCGCGGTTGGCGGCAGTTCAATCGCCCGTACCTGCGCCCAGCGAAACGGCGCATAGTACCCCGACCAGCCGCGCAGGGTGAGGGTGTCGTCCGGCGACAGGCCGGTCCGCGCTTTGTATCCCAGGAAGGAGAGAATCTGGTCAACCGTCAGGCCAGCCGCTTTCGCGCGGGCAAGTGTTGCCGGCGCAATCGTATAGAGCACCGAATACGGGGGCAGCCCCGGCGTACCGCTCTCCTGGCGATCGGCGAAGCGCGACAGGCGGTAGTCCAGGTAGGGATCGTCGTCTTCGCGCGCGACGATCACCTGATCGGGACCGCGCAGATCGAGCACTTGCGGCGGATCCTGCGCGTAGTTGATTGACCAGACTTCCGTGCCCTGTCCTTCAATCCAGGCGCCCACCCGATCCGCCGCCGCACCCTGGATGAGCGCCGCTGACGGCGTCAGCCGGCGCACGACCGCGTCCACGAACGCTGGGGCCGCCAGCCAGCGCGCGAGCGTCTCAGCGTCCGGGGCTTCGAGCAGGGACGCGTCGGGGTAGACATGAATACGCTCGTACTCCTGCGCCCAGTCACGCAGCGTTTGCCGCACGTTCTGGGGCAGCGGCGCGGCCGACGCCGTCTCCAGCGTCGTGACGATCTCGTCCTCGGTCCAGCCGGCCTCCAGGCCGCGTACAATGGACGCGCGTGACAGGTGGTAGACGGCAGCCCGGTCAAGGCTGCGCGTGTCCGCGAAGGCGTCGAGGCGCGCGACGAGCGTCAGGTTCGCCAGCGCGTCGAGCACCAGCACCTCGAAGTTCGGCTGTACCACCAGTAGAGCGCTCGCCGGGGCCGGTTCGGCGCGCGGCGCCGTCCGCTGGAAGAGTTGGACCCCCAGCTCAGTGAGACGCACCAGCGCGGGCAAATCGCTGTCGGGCTGGGCATCGGGACGGTCGTAGCCGGCGTCAATCAGGCCCAGCCAGCGCAGGGACTCGCCCAGCACCTGGGCGACAAAGGCGCCCTCAACTTCGTTCCAGTCCTGGTCTTTCCGCAGACGGCGGTCGCGGCTCCGCAATTCGGCCCGCGCGAAGCCCCGGTAGTACATCTGCTCCGCGACCTGGCGATTGCCGTAATAGCCGCCGTAGTAACTGTTGTAATAGTTGTAGTAATTGGGCGGGTACTCCGGCACCCGTGGGATCAGGAACTCTGGATCGGTCTGGCGCAGCCGCTCGGCGATTTCTTCGACCCAGACCCAGCCGCGCGGCACGACATTCAGCACGGCGCAGATCGCCTGGCGCGCGACCGCGATACGCTCGGGCGGCGGCACATCGCCGTCGCCGGCATACGACCACGGTTCTACCACCAGATGCGCCAGGCGGCGAAACTCATTCCAGTCCAGGGTCAACCAGGCATCGAAGAGGCGATGCGCGGCCGCGTAATCGCTCTCGGCCAGAAAGGCGTCCGCGCCGTCGACGGCCACCAGTTCATTGTCGCGCGCTTCGGTCAGCCCGGCGGCATCCAGCAACTTCAACAGAAAGAGCAAGCGCCCTTCCAGTTGCGCGCCGCCGGCGTCTCGTCGGGTGAGCGTCTGGCCCGGTTGCAGGGCCGCGTGCAGTTTCCGCAGGTCGGCGCGATGTGGTTCACCGGCGCGCGTCAGGCGCAGGCCAGTGGCTTTCAGGAAACGGAGCGCAAGGTAGAGATCGCGCCGCAGGTGCGCGAAGGAGCCAACTTCGACCAGCGGCGGCTCGACGCTCTCCGCCTGCAACGGCGGCAGCTCCTCATTCACACCGGCGAGCGCCGCCAGCACCGCCTGGGGCGCCCAGACCCAGCGCAGCACCGCCGCCGGTTCGCTGAGTTCGAGCACCACTTTGCCGGCCGTCTCCCGCCCTTCGACAATGAGCAAGCCCTGTTTGATCAGCGCCTCGACCTCGCCGCGCACGGCCACTTCGTTCACACCCGGTCCCTGGCCTGCCAGGAGCAGGGTGGCGATCGAGGTGCGGCCGGTACGCCGCAACGCGCCAAGCAAGCGCCGACCCAGCGGCGAGAGCGCACCCACGGCGCGGCGCGCGAATGCGGAATCGGTCAGCAACTGCATCAGGTGCTCGATCCGTTCCGCCTTGCGGCGCGTCGCGCCCGCGCCGGGGCTGAGCGCTTCGAGCATCGCGGCGACGTCGGCTGCGGCATAACTGTCGAAGGCAGCGCGCAACTGCTCGCGATCCTGGGCTAACCCTGTCCAGCCCCCGCTCATCGGCGCTCCTCAGCCGTAACACTCGGCGTATACC
>DASUBC010000557.1:0-2733 GCA_035763465.1 Thermomicrobiales bacterium | reverse complement strand
GCCGGCTGGAACGGCGCGGGCTGAAACTCGAAGGCTTGAAACTGATGCAGGTGAGCCGGGCGCTCGCGGAAGAACACTACGCGGAGCACAAGGGCAAGGGCTTTTACGAGGGCCTGGTGACCTACATTACCGCCTGCCCGGTCGTCGTCGCCATCTTCGCCGGGAAGAACGCCATCGCGACGGTGCGGACCACGGTCGGCAAGACGAACCCCAGCGAGGCGGCCCCCGGCACCATTCGCGGCGACCTGGGTCTGGAAGTTGGCCGCAACCTGATTCACGCGTCCGACGGCGCGGAGAGCGCCCAGCGCGAAATCGGTCTCTGGTTCAAGCCGGAGGAACTCTACACCTGGCAGCGGGCGACCGACCAGTGGATCAGCGAACAGGCGTGAGCAGATCCCCTCACCCCGCCGCCTGCGGGCGGCGCCCCCTCTCCCGTGGCGACGGGAGAGGGGGAAAGGATGGGTGAGGCGGTGGTACAAGACGAGCCCGGGAAGTCACCAGCGCGGTTATCCTTTGCTCCCCCTCTCCCGCGCGGCGGCGGGGTACCCACGCAGTGGGTCGCGGGCTGGTGGGTGAGGGCTGCCAGAGGGTGAGGGCGGCTTGACATCAGCCCACAACAGCGTTACGCTAAGTGTAATAATAACACTATCTGACGTTGCCGGGGCGATGACGGCAGGAAGTGGGGAGCGTGGGCGATGTTGCGGAGTTTCACCAGCTACCATCCGGGGCTGCTGACCGACCTCTACCATCCCGACGGGGCCTACATCAGCTGGCGCACCGGGCGCAACGGCACGACGACCTTCGACCTCTTCGCGCGCCGTGCGCCCTTCGACGGCGCGTACATGCTCGTCGCCGGGGTCGAGACGGCGCTGGAGTTCGTGCGCGAGTTTCATTACGACGAAGAAGACCTCCGTTACCTCTCGCAGATTCGCGACTATGACCCTGGCTTTCTCGCCGAATTGCGCGACTTCCGCTTCACTGGCGAGATTCTGGCGATGCCCGAAGGGACGATCGCCTTCCCCAACGAGCCAATCCTGCGCGTCACCGCGCCCTTCCGCGAGGCGCTGCTGCTCGAATCGGGCCTGTTGCAGGCGATCAACCTGGCAACGTTGATCGCGACGAAGGCCGCGCGCATCACCTACGCGGCGCGCGGGCGGCGCGTGGCCGAGTTCGCGCTGCGCCGCGCGCAAGACCCCTTCGTCGTCGCCCGCGCCTCCTACATCGGCGGCGCGACCAGCACCTCGTTTCTCGGCGCGGCGTTCCGCTTCCGGCTGCTCGCCACCGGCTCGATTCCGCACGCGCTGGTGCAACTCTTCGACACCGAAGAAGAAGCCTTCGCGGCGGTGGCCGAAAGTTACAACCGCTACACCCTCCTGCTCGACACCTACGACGTCCACCGGGCGATTCACACGGCGGTGGAGGTCGCGCGCCGCGCCCAGCGCGACCTCGGCCATAGTCTGGCGGCGGTGCGGCTCGACAGCGGCGACCTGGTCGCCGACAGCCGCTACGTCCGCGAGGTGCTGGACGATGCCGGGCTGCATGAGGTCCGCATTCTCGTCAGCGGCGACCTGGACGAGTTCAAAATCGCCGACCTGCTCGACGCGGGCGCGCCACTCGACGCCTTCGGTGTCGGCACCAGTCTCGGCGTTGGCGGCGGCTCGGTCCCGCGCGGCATCGAGGGCGGCGCGCTCGGCGGCGTCTACAAAGAGGTCTGGTACGAGGAGGCCGGCATCGGCGAGCCGAAGATCAAGGTCGCGGGAGAGAAAAGCACCTGGCCGGGCCGCAAGGAGGTTTTTCGCGTCGGCGAGTTCGAGCGCGACTGGATCGGGCAGGAGAACGAGCCACCGCCGGCCGGCGCGGCGCGCGTGCTGAAACCGGTGGTGCGACACGGCGCCATCATTCCGGGCAGCCTGCCGCCGGTCTCGGAAATCTGGGAACTGGCGCAGGCGAACCTGCGCGAGTTGCCCGACCGCTACAAAGCGCTGACCGGCGCGCCCGTCTACCCGGTCGAATACAGTCCCGCGCTGACGGCGCTGCGCGAATCGGTCCTGCGCCGCCTGCCGAACGGCGCCGCGCCGGAACAGGAGAGTGCGCCGGACGGCAAGGTATTGCAGCAGGACGAGCGCGCCTGAATTGAAGGAGCGGCGGAAGCCGCGCGTGATGATAGGTGGGAGGCTGGCGGGCGGGGCACGGGATTGTAATCCGGGGCCATATCCCGCAGGCCACCACATCGGAACTGCAATAGAGGGCAGGATGAGCGAGGAACGAGCGCATGACGCGCTAATTATCGTTGATGTGCAGAACGATTTCTGCCCCGGTGGCGCACTGGCGGTCGGCGAGGGCGACGAGGTCGTGCCGGTGCTGAACCGGCTCGCGCCGCACTTCGGCACGGTCGTCGCGACGCAGGACTGGCACCCGGCCAACCATCGCTCGTTCACGGCGCAGGGCGGTGAATGGCCGCCGCATTGCATCGCCGGCGCCTCCGGCGCCGCGTTTCACCCGGCGCTCCAGACCGATCAGATTGACGTGACGGTTCACAAGGCCACCGCGCCCGACCAGGAAGCCTATTCCGGCTTCGACGGCACGGACCTGGCCGAGCAGCTGCATCGGCGCGGTGTGCGCCGGGTCTACGTCGGTGGGCTGGCGCTCGACTACTGCGTGGACGCGACGGCGCTCGACGCCAAACGCGCCGGTTTCGACACCTACGTGATTCGCGACGCCACCCGCGCCGTC
>DASUBC010000556.1:0-4486 GCA_035763465.1 Thermomicrobiales bacterium | reverse complement strand
ACTGAACTCGTGCTTACCGCTGGCTTCGGCCGCTTCCATGTCGGCCTTCATCGCTTCGACATCCTGGCGGACAACGAAGGTACGCCCGCTCATATCGTCGCGGACGTAATCGAGGGACTTGTCGTCCATCCAGCGGTAGATGGTCGGGCGGGTGACTTTGAGGTGCTGCGCGGCCTGACCGATCGAGACGAGGTCTTGCGGCTCGAACGAGCGCAGTTTGGCGAGGGAAAGCATCTTGCCGAGGGGCTGCTCCCAGAAGGAGCGGGGCACCATGTAGGTATCCGCGCCGACCGGCCAGAAGAGAAGCTGGAGGACTGAATCAATCGCGCCCAGCACTTCGTCCCGGCCTTCGCGCACCGCGCCAGCCGCGATATGCGCGAGGCGCGTCAGGTCTTCCCCCAGTGGCCCTTCGCGCAGCTGCTCGATACCCAGGCGCGTCTTCGCCGCAGGGTACAGCCGCGAGATGATGCGGGAATGCTGGCTATAGACGAGTTGGAGAGCATCGTCAACGATTTCCTGATACTCGTCCATGGCCGTGGCGGCCTGCTGCACGGGCGGGCTCCTTTCGCGTCCGTACTACCAAAACACGCTATGGGCATTGTACGTTCTCCTTGCAGATATGTCAATACTTTTGCCACAGCTTTCCCAGACCAGGCAAAGTCAGGAATGATTGTCAGGCAAGCGTGTCACTGCATCTGTCGGAGAAGCCACAGTAACTTACCCGGATGGCGACGGTACGCGCGCTACCTGTACGCCCGCCAGGGTGACCAGCGCCGCGCCTCGTTCCCGCTTGCAATTGGCCGGACACACGCGCACAATGCAGGAACTGGCTTGCACCGTGCCGGAGCAATTGCCGATGCCGACCCACTTACACACGACAACGCCGTTCCTGGCGCGGCACCACGCGCGACTGCCGCGCGACCAGCGCTGGCTGGCTGAGGTGCGGCGGCGCTTCCACCAGCGCATGCGTAACCCCGCCCTCCGCACGCTGGCGATCCTGGACATCGAGTTACGGCCCCACACTGACGCCTTCTGGGCGCCACACACAACACGCGTTGCCGTCGTGACACTGGCGCCCGGGCTATGTGGCCGCTCAACGCTGGCCCGGCTGCCAGCCGCTGCGCGAGCGGAGTTTGTCGCGACGCTGGCCGAGCTCTGCGCGGTCGAGCGAATCGAGCTCATCACACCGCCGCCTGGCTGGGCGATCCTCTCCGATGGCCTGGTCGTGCTGGGTGAACTCGGTGCGGCGATCGGCGTCCTCCAGTTGCTGCCGGTTTCCCCACTGCTCCTCTGCGGCGTCGCGGCAGCCGGCGCGGCCAGCGCCCGGGCCGGCTATCTGGTCGCGCCGCCCGAGGAAGGCGCGTGGTAGTACAGTCGGGCAGTATGCAGGATCAGCACCGCGCCACCGCCAGCCATTGCACTGAGGAGAACCCACTGCCCCACTGACCGTCTGCCCGTCTGCCCGACTCGTGGTAGAGTGTACCTGCGGTCCGAGCTGGACCGCAGTCGCGCGGGACATCGGCGACACAATGGTGAAAGAGGAGCGTGGATGCAAACAGCGTTGCTTGGGCTGCATAGTCTCTGGCGCTGGGTCGTGCTGATCGCCATCATCGTCACGCTGGTGCGCGGCATTATTGGCTGGGTGCGTGGCGGCGCCTGGACCACACTGGACGATCAATTACGGCTGCTGACTGTCACCGCGATTGACATTCAGGTGTTGCTTGGCATCCTCGTCTGGCTGGTCAATAAAGGCTGGAATCTGGGCGCGTTCCTCGGCTTCGTTCATCCGGTGATCATGATTATCGCGCTCGTCGCCGCGCACATCGGCGCGGCCCGCGCCAAGCGCGAACGCACCCCGACCGCCAAGTACCGCGCGCTGACGATCGGCCTGATCGTGACCATCGTGCTGGTTACCGCCGCGATTCCGTCCGCCGCCTGGTCGAAAATCTGGGCCTGATTCATGGTCTATGGCCGGATCGCGCTCCCACGCAGCGTCTCGATTTTCGGCGTGCGCGCGGACGACGTGACCGCGGCCGAAGCTCTCGCCTGGTGCGAACAATTCGCGACCGAGCAGGGACGCATGGTCGTCACGCCCAATCCGGAGATCGTGATGGCCGCGCGGCGTGAGCCGGCGCTGCGCCAGGCGCTGGCCCGCGCCGACCTGGCGATCCCCGATGGCGGCGGCCTGCTGCTGGCCGCGCAGCTCTGGGGCCAGCCACTGCGCGAGCAGGTGCGCGGCAGCGATCTGACGGAACTGCTGCTCGCCCGCGCCGCCGCACGCGGCTGGCGCGTCTTCCTGCTCGGCGGCGCGTCCGGCGTGGCGGAGGATGCCGCCGCCAAGATTCAGGCACGCTGGCCCACCATCAGCATCGTCGGAACCTTCGCCGGCAGCGCGGACGAAGCACACGACGCGGAAACCCGAGCGGCCGTCGCGGCGGCGGGCCGGGTAGATGTGCTGCTGGTGGCGTATGGAGGCTCGCGGCAAGAACGCTGGCTGGCGCGCAACCTGCCGGCGCTCGACGTCGGCGTCGGCCTCGGCATCGGCGGCGTGCTCGACTTCCTCGCGGGCCGGGTGCGCCGCGCGCCGCTGATGGTACGCCGCGCGCACGGCGAATGGCTCTGGCGCCTCATCGTGCAACCCTGGCGCTGGCGGCGGCAATTGCGCGCCTCGCGCTTCTTCCCGCTGATCGTCGCGCACGCACCGGCCGCACGGCGGCGAGTAGAGAGTAGGGAGTAGAGAGTAGAGAGTTGCTCGTCAGTGGCCCTGCGCCAGTAGACAGCACCGTAACCACTCTCTACTCCCTACTCTCTACTCGCCGCCCCTACCCGCGCGGCGTTAGATCGGACATACTTGGGATGGGCGCACGCCGCCCAGACCGGCGGGACTGTCGCTGACAGCACGGGCAGGTGGTTTAACGAGAAGGATTGCTGTTGAACGCGGATCGTACGACCAACCGGCCGCTGACCCGCACGCTGGGCGCCTGCGCCGCGTTGCTGTTGAGCCTGCTGCTGGGCCTCGGCGCCTGCACCATCCCTGGCAATCTGCAACCGACCGCTACCCCGGCCGCCACCGCAACCACCGCTGCGTTCGCGCCGCTGCCAACGCCAACCGCCACCCAGGCGGCGACCGCCCCCACGAGCGCGACAACGGCAGCGGCGGCCACGACAGCAGTAACCACGCCGGCAACGCCAACCGCGACCACGGCCCGCGCCACCGCAACTGCCGCGCCCACGGCCACCGTGACGGCGGGGCACGCGACGCCAGTCACCCGTGGGACACCCGGCACGCCGGTGCCCTTCAACGCCACCGCCGAGCAGCCCTGCCGGGACACCGATTTCAACAACAAGCCGCTACCGCAGAAAGACGCCACGGTCACGACGGTGGAGCAGGCGTACCGCTGCCTGCTGCTGCACTATGTGGATCACAAGACGCTCGACAATCGCACCCTGCTCAACGGCTCCTGGGACACGATCAAGCAGGCCGGGCAGGGCCTGTTCAGCGATAGCGACATGGCGCCACTGGCGCTCACCGGCGACGTGGACGCCGACTGGCAGGTCTACACCAACCGCTACAACGCACTGGTGAAGAAGTATGGCCGGACCATCAACACCAGCGCGCTGGCGCGCGTGGCGATTGATGGCTTGGCGCGCAGTCTCAACGACAACCACGTCGCCTACCTCGATCCCGACCAGTGGCAGCGCTTCTTCCTTGATGAGCAGGGCAATAACACGGAAATCGGGCCGGGCTTCGACCTCGCGCTCGATGACCCATCCGGCAAGTTCTACCTCTACGCCGTCTACCCTGATACGCCCGCCGGGCGCGGCGGTTTGAAAGCGGGCGACATCATCGAACAGGTCAACGGCACGACCGCCGCAAAGGGTGTTGGGAACCAGGGTCTCTACGACCTGCTCGTCGGGCCGGTCGGCACAAAGGCGACGGTGCGCGTCAACCGGCCCGCGACCGGCCAAACCATCACCGCGCAGGTCAGCGTCGTGGAATACACCGCGCCGCTGATCGAGTCGCGCGTGCTGGACGGCGGCATCGGCTACATCAAACTCCGCAACTACAGCAACAATGCCGGCGAGGAATTCGACAAGGCGCTCGCGGCGCTGCAAGCGCAAGGCATCAAGGCGCTGATCTACGACGTGCGGCAGAATCCAGGCGGGTCAACCGACGCGCTGGCGCACATCGTCAGCCACTTCACGCACCAGGGACCGCACGCGATTACGATTGACGACACTGGCAAGCGCGAGGAAGAGAATCCCGACCCGAATGTGCCGCTGCTGACGATTCCCTGGGTCGTGCTCTGTGACAGTGGTTCGGCATCATCAGCCGACATCACGGCGGCGGTCGCCAAAGACCGGGGCGGCTACCTGATCGGCGAGAAGAGCGCGGGTGCGCTCGGCGGTGCGGAAGTGTTTGAGTTTGCCGACGGCAGCGCGATGGAAATCACGGTCGTGCGCGTCCTCGGTCCGAACGGCGAGG
>DASUBC010000555.1:0-4755 GCA_035763465.1 Thermomicrobiales bacterium | reverse complement strand
CGTCGCCGCCGATGACGAGCAGGCGCTGGCGGCCGGGCGCGGCGCGTTCGCGCGCTTGCAGCGCGTCGAGCAGCGTATCAAGTCCCTTGCTGGCGCTGACCAGGCCGAAATAGGCGAGCAGCAGTGTGTCTGGAGGTAGGCCCAGCGCCGCGCGCACCGCCTGTCGTGCCGCCGCGCGCTCGCTCTCCGGCAGCGGCGGGATGTTGCTGCCGATGGGGATCAGCAGCAGTTCGGCGGCGGGTCGGCCAGCGCGCAGGTCGTGCCAGTCTTCACCATTGGTCGCGATCACCGCGTTGCTGTCGTTCACCAGCTGCCGCCGCACCAGGCGGCGCAATGGCCCGGCCTTTGGAAAGAGGTAAGGCACGCAGAGGTCGTGGAAGGTGGTCAACACCACCGGCGGGTTGGGGCGCTGCCGCAGCCAGCGCGGCAGCAGATGCACCGCCGCGCGGCCACCGAACGCGCCCGCCTGGTATTGAATATGGACGATGGAAGGCTGCTGCCCGGCGATCGCGGTGGTTAGTGCTTGCCAGTCGCCCAGGCGCCATTCGCCCG
Source organism: Thermomicrobiales bacterium (assembly GCA_035763465.1). Classification (GTDB taxonomy): domain Bacteria; phylum Chloroflexota; class Chloroflexia; order Thermomicrobiales; family CADCWN01; genus DASUBC01. The sequence continues at coordinate 4,203 of DASUBC010000555.1, read as the reverse complement.
CGCCGCGCATCACCAGCAGGTTCGCCGGTGGCGGATTCGCCGCGCCCGCGGGCGCGGGACCGGTGAGCACGCCGACCGCCGCGCCCTGCGCGTGCAGCCGCGCCGCCAGCGTCGCGGTGTAGTCGCCGACACCGCCGATGGCGGGCGGAAACTCGCCGGTGACGAGGAGAATCGCGGTTTGAGGCACGGGGAAGGTGGTATTGAGGCGCGCGACGCTCATGGCCGGCGCCCTCCGCCGGCGGGTGTGGGCCGGCTTGGGCGCAGGCCGGAGCGGAGGACGCGCAGGTAGGCACCGATGCGCTGGCGGCGGAGGGGCCGCTTGTGGCCGAGCAGCCATTTCGCGCTCTCCTGCGCCAGCTGGACGACGTAGGTCAGGAGTAGGAAGCGGCGCAGCGTTTCGGCATAGAGCCAGCCGTACCGCTGGCGATAAAAGCGCACCTTGCTCGTGTTGAAATTGATGTGTCGCGCGGGCACCGCCTGCGCGCTGCTCGCACCCTCGTGGTGGATGACCAGCGCGGCCGGTTCGTAGGCAACGCGCCAGCCGTGGGCGCGCAATCGCGCGCACCACTCCAGTTCCTCGGAGTACATGAAGAAGTTCTCGTCGAAGCCGCCCGCCTGTTCGACCGCCGCGCGCCGCGCCAGCAGGCAGGCGCCGGAGAGCCAGTCCACGTCTTGCCGGACGTCATTGGGCCGGTCGGCGAGGTAGTAGCGGTCCAACACGCGATTGCGCCGCCAGTAGTGCTGCACCAGCGTGCTCTCCAGAAAGGGCGTCAGGCGCGTCGGAAAGCGCCGCCGCGATTCCTGCACCGTGCCATCGGGATAGCGCAGCGCCGGCCCGATGATCCCCAGCGCCGGATCGGCGGCAAGTTCGTCCAGCAGGCGCGGGATCGCGTCGCCGACCACCTCCGTGTCGGGATTCAGCAGCAGTAATGCCTCACCATGCGCTTCGGCCAGCCCCAGGTTGTTCCCTGCCGCGAAGCCCCGATTGCCGCCGCTCGCGATCACCCGCGCGTCCGGAAACGCCTGCCGCACCGCCGCCACCGTGCCATCGTCCGAGGCATTGTCAACGACGATCGCTTCCCAGCTGATCCCCGCGCCCGCCAGCGACGCCTCCACCGATGCCAGGCAGCGCAGCGTCAGCTCCCGCGTGTTCCGGCTGACCAGAATGACGGACAAAGTGAGGGATTGCGGAACGCGGAACGCGGAGTGCGGAATAGATTCAGTCGAGCTAGGGACCGGAACAGAGCCGCCGCGCCGCGACAAGTCCCCATTCCCCATTCCGCATTCCACATTCCGCATTCGCCAATGTGCGTGCCACTCGTAATAGGCCATCGCCAGGGCGAGCTGGAGGCCGAGGCGACCGTCGCGCCAGCCGCCGAGAGTGAGGTAGCGGCGGCGGAACTCGCGGAGGGGCTGGTTGACGTAGGTCCAGGGGCGGGGATGGACGCCGCGCCGGGCGAGGTCACGCGCGTGGTGCGCGGCGTAGGCGCGTTGTTTGGTGTGGAACTCGCCCCAGGTGTCGTAGTTGTGGTGGATCAGCGGCTCGCGCAGGTGGGCCGCGGGGCCGCCGAGCACGACGACTTCGTGAACTTCACGGCTGGTGTCGTAGTGGGCGCGGTCGCGGCGCAGCAGCCGCAGCTGCTCGTCGGGCCACCAGCCACCACCCCTGAGGCGCTGGCCGAAGAACTCGTTATAGCGCGGTAGCCAGTAGCCGGTGGGTGTGTCATCGGTGATCGGCGCGGCGAGCGCAGCGCGGATTTCGGCCCGGCCGGCTGGTGTCAACTGTTCGTCGGCGTCGAGAAACAGCACCCAGAGGCCGGCGGCGAGCACGGGGTCGGCGAGCAGGTCGAGCGCGGCGTTGCGCTGGCTGGCGTAGCCGTCGAACGGGTGTGTTCGCACCAGCGCGCCGTGCGCCTGCGCGATGGCAACCGTGCGGTCGGTGCTGCCCGAATCGAGGACGACGACGCGCTCCGCGAGGTCCGCGACGCTGGCGAGGCACGCCGGCAGATCGCGTTCCTCGTTCTTCGTTAGCACGACAACGGTCAGCGGCAGCGGCGCGCTGGCCGCGTGCGCTGTTCCCTGCTCGTTTGTGCTTGTTACGCTAATCACACTCATACCACTCAGCCGACAAAGCGATAGCCGACGCCCCAGACGGTGACGATTTTTTCGCCGATGTCGCCGAGTTTCTTCCGCAGGCGCATGATGTGCGTGTCCACTGTGCGGTCGAAGCCTTCGTAGTCGTCGCCCCAGAGGCGTTCGAGCAGAAAATCGCGGCTGAAGGCGCGGCCGGGATTGCTGGCCAGGAGCGTCAGTAGATCGTATTCCTTTAAGGTCAGGTCTACGGGTTCGCCGTCGAGCGTGACGATGCGGTCGGCCGGGTCAATCCGCAGTGGACCGCGCACGATCGGGGCGGGCGCGGGCGGCAGTGTGTCGCCCGTGCCGGCCGGCGCGTCGGCGTTGGCGCTGGGCGTGGCCTCCTCCGTGCCGGCTGTGTCGAGCGCAACGCGCCGCAGTAGCGCCCGCACGCGCGCCAGCAGCTCGCGGATGCCGAACGGCTTGACCACGTAATCGTCCGCGCCGACTTCCAGGCCGAGCACGCGATCAATTTCCTCCACCCGCGCCGTCAGCATGATGATCGGGATGAGGTGATCCTGGCGCACCTGGCGGCAGACGGCCAGGCCGTCGAGCCGGGGCAACATCCAGTCGAGGATGAGCAGGTCGGGGTTGGTGGACTCGACCAGCGTCAGCCCGGTCAGACCATCGAACGCCTGGTGGACGGTATGCCCCTCGGCTTCGAGGTGCGTACGGATGAGATTGTTGATGTCAACCTCATCCTCGACGACCAGAATCGTTGCCAAGTTGCCGCTCCTCCCCCCACACACCAGCAATCGCCGCGCGAACTCGCGCCGCGTGGCCTGCACGATCTAAGCAATCATACATCAGCTGTCCAGGGTGGTCGGCGGCAAAGGTTCAGCGTAATAGTCTAGCCTCAGCGTCCTGGCGGTGGTGGCCCCCGACGTCAATCTGGGGCCACCACCCGCCAGGACGCTGAGGCTAGACAATGCCAGTTCAGCTCTGGGCAGCCGGGGTGATGGCCGGCATGAGCGCACGATCGCGCACCGTGCTAACAGCGACTCGTGACGCTTTCTTCTCAGCTGTCAAAGCGCCAGCGCGTCGCGCCGTATGGCTCCGCCGTGGCAACGCCGAAGGCGGTATGGAAGGTGAAGCGGTAGAGCTGCCAGGGCGGTGGGCCGGCGCTCGGGGCACTGAACGGCGCGGTGAAGGCGTCGCCTTCGACCTCCGCCGGCCACCCGCCCGTGCGGTAGAGGGCGGCCAGCTGCTCCAGCGTTGGCGGATCGGTAATCCTGGCTGCTGTGCCTTCGAGGACGAGGTCAATGCCTTCCAGGCTGATAGAGATGGTGCAGGCCGGGTTCGCCGCCAGGTTGCGTGACTTGCGGGTGTCTGGTCCACTCGTGAAGTAGAGATCCCCCTCGTGCCAGACGGCGCCGACCGAGGCGGCGTGGGGTCGGCCGTCCGGGCGAACCGTGCCGAGGAAGAACGGCGTACCAGGCCCACCTGGGTTGGCGGCAAGGAGGTCGTGCGGCCGGCTCCACGACATGGTGGGGGAGCCGTAGCGGTCGAGATTGCTGACAGCAGTGGGTTCTCGGTCGGTCATCGGTTCACCTCCGACTGTTCGGGCTGGTAGCTCAGGAGGACGTTTCCTGAGTCAAAGACCCGGGAGTTGACAAGTTTCAGGTTCACGCGATCGCGCAGGCCGGCGAAGAGCGGTTTGCCGTTGCCCAGGGCGACGGGGTTCACCATAATTCGCAACTCGTCAACCAGGCTCGCTTCCAGCAGCGCTGTGGTCAGGTCGGCGCTGCCGAAGATCGCCAGGTCTTTGCCGGGTTGTTGCTTGAGTTTCATGACTTCCGCTGACGCATCGCCGCGCACCAGCCGGGTATTGGCCCAGTCAACCGTGTCCAGCGTGGTCGAGAAGACCACTTTGGGGATGGTGTTCATCTTCTCCGCCACGATCGGATCATCCGCCAGGGCAGCCGGAGTGGGCCAGTAACTCGCCATCAGCTGATAGGTCACTCGCCCAAAGAGCAAGGCGCCTATTTCATCGAGCTGTTTGATGGCGAAGTCATTGAATTCGTCGTCCACGTTGTGCCAGTCTATTTCCTGGTTTGGCCCCTCGAAGAA
>DASUBC010000554.1:0-3156 GCA_035763465.1 Thermomicrobiales bacterium | reverse complement strand
CCAGGGAGGAACCAGATGCACGGCGATTTTTCGCGCCTCACCTTCGCCAGAGAAAAACACTACTCCGCCGTCCTGAGCCAGCAGGGGCGGGTGCTGCTCGATGCCGACGCCAACGAGCAGGCGGCCATTCTGCTCCACTATCTGCGGACCCTGGCGACCGATCTCATCGGTCCAGCCGCCGGGCCGCGCGACCAGGCGGGCTTCGGTATCACCGTCGCCGCGCCGCCGAACCAGCTGCCCGACCTCACGATCGGGGCGGGGCGCTACTACGTCGCGGGCCTGCTCTGTGAAAATGAGGCGCTGGACGAGCAGGGCCAGCCAGGCGACGTGCGCTACTACCGGCAACCCGACGCCTTCTTCGACCGGGAGAACGCGGACGACCGCCTGCCTGACCCGCCGTTCCTCGTCTACCTCAAGGTCTGGGAGCGTCACATTACCGCGCTTGAAGACCCGGCGATCCGCGAGGTGGCGCTCGGCGAGAATGGCCCCGACACGGCGACACGGACCAAGATCGTCTGGCAGGTGCTGGCGGCCGATCATGTGCCGGGCGCCGCACGGCTGGCGGCCGGCGTCACGAAAGCCGAGGTGTTGCAGCAGTGGGCCGCCTGGGAGCAGGCGCGGCAGGCCGCCGATCGCGGGCTGCTCAAGGCGCGCGGACGGCAGCCCGATGCGCTGGACGTAAGTCCCTGTATCACCGACCCGTCCGCCAGTTTTCGCGGCGCGGAGAACCAGCTCTACCGCGTGGAAATCCACACCGGGGGCGCGGCCGGCGCCGCGACCTTCAAGTGGTCGCGCGACAATGGCACGGTCACTTTTCCGATTGACACCTTCGCCGGCGACGAAGTCACGCTGCTCTCGCTCGGGCGCGATAGCCGGCTCACCCTGGAGGCCGGCGACTGGGTCGAAATCGTGGACGACGCCACCGTGCTGCGCGGGGCTCCCGCGCCGCTACAGCGGGTGAACGATGTGGACCCGCTCGACCGGCGCGTGACGCTCGCTGGCCCGGTCGCGACCATCGCCGGGCACAACAGCGCGCTGCATCCGTTCCTCCGCCGCTGGGATCAGCAGCAAGGCGCTGTCCGCCGGGGCGACCTGGCTCTCGGCCCCGACAACGCGCTCACCATTGTCGAGACAACGACCGGCGCGGACGGCTGGCTCGATCTGGAAGATGGCGTGCAGCTCCAATTCCAGCCGGGTGGCAACTACCGGTCCGGGGACTACTGGCTCATCCCGGCGCGCACCAGCACCGGCGATGTCGAATGGCCGGGGTCGGCGGCGCAGCCCTTCGCGCGTCCACCGGCCGGCATCGCCTATGCCTATGCGCCGCTGGCGCTCGTCACCGGCCTCGGCCCCAATGAGACTGACGACCTGCGTAACCAGTTTGATCACCTGCCATACCTCTAAGCGCGCCGTTGGGTGAAATCGAGTCGCCGGCCCACCTTGCGCGGAAGGGTGATGGTGTGGAGGATCGCCACCCGACGTGGGCGACTCGCCGGCTGGCTCCTCTTAGATGGCGGTCATGCCGCCATCAACGGCCCAGGCGGCGCCGGTGACGTAGGACGCGTCGTCGGAGGCGAGGAAGGCCATCACCGCCGCGACCTCTGCTGGTTTGCCTGGACGGCCCAGCGGGATCGTGCCGACGAGGCGGCGGAATTCCTCGTTGTCTTCCATCACGGCGCGCACCAGTGGCGTGTCGGTGAAGCCGGGGATGACGGCGTTGACGCGGACGCCCAGGCGGGCGTAGTCGTTCGCCATCACCTTGACTAGCCCGAGCACACCGGCCTTGCTGGCGGAATAGGCGTCGAAACCGGGGGCCAGTCCGTAGAGCGAAGTCGGCGAGGCGGTGCAGATGACGCTGCCGCCGCCGCTGGCGAGGATGGCCTTGATGCCATGCTTGCACGCGAGGAAGATGCCGGTGAGGTTGACGTCGATCGTCTTGCGCCAGACGCCGGCAGTGAGGCGATCGGCGCGGTCGTCCTGGCCGAAGAGCTGGATGGCCGCGTTGGCGACGATGGTGTCGAGGCCACCCCAGCGCGCGACTGCCTCGGCAACGGCCGCTTCGACCTGCGCCTCGTCGGTTACATCGGCTGCGAGGGAGAGTACGTCACCGCCCGTCGCCGCGACCGCCGCTGCTACGTCGGCGAGATGCGTCTCGTTCGTGTCGAGCAACCCGACCCTGGCCCCTTCCTGGGCGAAGCGGAGCGCCGCCGCCCGCCCCATGCCCGAACCCGCGCCGGTGATGATCACCCGCTTGCCCGCCAGTCGCCCCTGGCTCATCCCGCTCCTCCAGTCCTGCGTCCCAGACCGATCGTCCCTTGCCCCGTTGCTGCGAGAGCGCGAGTGTAGCGGGCGCGCTCGGAGGCGTCAAGCGCTGCGCGGGATCGGCAATGGCTGCGTAAACGCCGGCACAGGAGGCGTTGGCCGGGGGCGTATCGGCGAGCGCACAGGCGACTCCACCGCTGGGAAGGCGGAGCGCTTTTGCGTTGGGCGACATTGCTGACTCTGGTAGCCACGACAGGAGGCATGGTCGGCGCGGCCACAACTGCACTGCCCACAGCCGCCAACGCGTCGAGCAGAACTTGTCGGTGGTGATATAGTGCCTGCCGGGCTGAATCCGGGCCAGCGCTAACCAGTCAAGGCTGGCTCTGGTTCGGGTGCGCTCGGCACCCGCCCATGACGGCACGGCGCCAGGCTGGCGCCGTGCCTGCACATACAGCCAGAACAAGCGGAAGGGAAGGGGTAGATGCTTGAGACGTTGCTACAGCCGTTGCGGCCGTACGCGCTGCCGCCACTGACCGAGCAGCCGCCGGACCTGTTGCCCTGGTCGCGGACGGACCCCTGGAACTTTGACCGGGCCGCCCGGATGACGCTGGGCGTGTTACTGGCAGGGGAGCAGCCGGGCGCGCAGCTCTTCGCCCTGGCCGATTACCTGCTGACCTTCTTCATTGAAGGCTACGGGCCGCCGCAGTATCCCGACGCGCCGTTGCTCAATGGTACTGCGCTGGCGCTGTGCGGCTATCGCTGCGCGGGCGCGCATCCGGAGGCCGAGTTGTGGCGCGTGACGGGCTGCGCGCGGCTGGCGACCGAGGTCCATGCGCGGCGGGCGGCGCTCGATAACCAGATCGCGGCGGATTGTCTGCTGGTGGTCTGCCAGGC
>DASUBC010000553.1:0-3341 GCA_035763465.1 Thermomicrobiales bacterium | reverse complement strand
CGCCATTTATGTGCGTGCGCATGAGGCGTGAGCGAAGGACGAACAGCACAGAGGCCAGCGACTGACACCGGACTATTCCAGAAATCTCACGATCTCAAGCCCTCGTCACCAGTCGGGCAAAAAGGACTTCATACTGATCGGTGATCGCATCCCAGTTGAAACAGGTGGCGATGCGCCGGGCGGCGCGCTCGCCGTAGCAACGTGCCAGGTCCGGCGTGTCAATAACGCGCTGCAATTGCGCGGCCAGGTCGGCGCCGCCCAGCTGGCCGTCGTAGAGCATGATGGCATCACCACCTGCCTCAACGTTCGTCGGCACCGCCTGCGCGACGACGCAGTTCCCGCAGGCCATCGCTTCGAGCAGAGCAGGGTGGGTGCCCGACGCAGCCGAGGTGAAGGCATACGCGTAGGCGTTGCCGGTCAGCTCCCAATAGCCATCGCCGAAGATGTAGCCGGGGAAGATGACGCGGTCACTCTTATGGGCTTTTAGTGTGGCGATGTAGTCGGCCATGTAGGGCGCATCGCCGACAATCACGCACTTCATATCGGTCTGCAACCGCGCGAAGGCGTCAACCAGGTGATGGGCGCAGTTCTCCGGCACCAGCCGGCCGACATAGAGGAGATACCGGCCGGGCTGCAAGCCGAGGCGGGCCAGCGTGTCGCCCGGCGGCACGCTGCGCGCCGCCGCGCCATAGGCGATGTACTCAGCTCGCGCGCCGAAGCGGCGCTGGTAATAGCGTGCGACCGTTCGCGAATCGGTCACCACCGCGTTTGGCAACCGGGTCGCGAGGTACTCCGCGCTCTGAATATAGTACTTGGCCGGCTGCGACCATTTTTCGCGCTGCCAATCGAGGCCGTCAACGTTTAACACAACCTTCTTCCCAGCCAGGCGCGGCACGATGGCCAGCGGGCTATTGCCGGCGATACACATGAGCACGAGGTCAAAGCGGCGTGGTAGCAGGTGCAGGCACGACAGCGCGGTGTGCACGATAGTATCGAGATACTTGTTTTGTACGGTCGGCAATTTGACCAGGCGCATCCCCCGGTACCACGGCTCGAGATAGGTGATATGGTGGCGGCGGCAGTAGACCGTGACCCGGTGGCCCCGTGCGACTAGCCGAGCGCCCAGTTCTTCGACATAGGTCTCAAAGCCGCTATAACTGGCGGGGATGCCCCGTGTGCCCACGATTGCGACGCGCATAACTCCCTTTCGGCCATCGGAACATCATCCCGGTTCGCGCCGGGCCGTGCCCACTTACGCCCGGTCGGCAGCCTTGCCTGCGAGTTCGGGCGCCGGCGCGAGCTCAGGCAGGCGCCGGGGCCGAGACCGGACGAGCCGCAGACCCAGCAGCGCACCGCCAACTAGCATTAGTACGACGCTCGCGGTCACGGCGCGCGTCGGTGGGTGGACAACCTGGATGACCGGGAAGAGATCGAGCGGGTTCCCCCCGGTTAGCCCGCGCACAAGTTGATCTCCGAAAGAATAGTGCGCGGTCGTATAGTACAACCCTAGCGGAAACCACGCGGCGAACGTCGTGGTGACCAGTCCCCAGCCGGCCAGCGCCACGGCCAGGCCGCGCCGCAGCCGGCCAAACGACCATTCCCAGACGGCGCCGAGCGCCAGCGCGGCAAACGGCACGGCGGGCAGGATATAGCGGGCGGGCGGTCCCCAGACCTCCCAGCCATCGTGCCGCGCGGCGGCTAGAAGCAACTGCGCGCCGACCACGCCAAGCACCGTGAACCCGAGATATGGCGCGCGCCGCGCCAGCCAGTAGAACCCGGCGGTGGCGATGAGCAGGACCGGCATGTAGGGCAATAGCCCCGAGGTCCGGTCGAACAAAATGCCGAGCGCGTGCTGCCCGATGCCGCGCGGCGCGAAGTAGCGTTCGAGATAACTCGCCCGGAACCGCTGCTCCGACAGCACGACGACCGCAAGTAACGCGCCGAGGACGATCACGACCGCGCCCAGCAGGCCCAGGCTGGCGACACGCCGCCGTAGGCTGGCCCGGCGCAGGCCGGCGATGACCATCGTCACGATCAGCACGACGACGATAAGCACGGACAATGGCAAGAGCCGGGTATGGAAGAATGGCGCAAGCGCGATACCAAGCCCACCGGCAACCGCACCCCACCATCGTCCCGCGCGCCAGGACAGCACGCCGAGGAGGCCGACTAGCAGCAAGAGCGTGCCGGCGAGGTCGGGATAGAGTTGCACCGCGTACGTCGAGATCGGCGGTGAGAAGGCCATGATTGCGGCGACGATCAAGGCGCGGCGCGGCTGGATGCCAACCCAGCGCATGAGGCTATAGACCGTGACGACGAGCAGGGCGGCGAAGAGACTGACTGTAGCGAGCGCGCCGGGATAGCCGCCGAGGGCATAGCCGGGGAGCAGCGCCACCGACAGGCCGATCGGGTGGAAAGGCCAGTGCGTCTTGACCTCGTGCTGGAGCAAGGTGCCGGTGAGGGGTTGATCCGCCTGCACACTCAGCACGGCGCTGGCTGGCGCTTTGTACCAGAAAGGATGACTCACCGTGGCGCCCGCGGTCACCCAGACCTTGTCCTGCCAGATCATCTGCCCGTGCTGGTCTTTCAAGACGACGATCGCCATCGTATCGGTCCTGCCCGGGTTCGTCAGTTCGAGTTGCGAGAGCGCATAAAGGTTCGCGCCGGTCTCGATGACCGGCATGACCAGATTCTTTTCGGCCGAGGAGTCCGGCGCGAGGGCGGCGGCCTGGTTACCGGTAACCTGGAGAATGTTGACGACCACTGGGCCATGCGGCTGAATGACCCCACTGTCGCCAATCGCGCCGCCGCCAAATTGCTCGATTACGAAGCGGAACTGCTGCGTACCGTGGGGTGGGATCGTCATTGTTTGCGGCGCCGCGCCGGTCATCGTGATGGTCACCTGCACTGGATCGCTGCCTGGGTTGTGGATCAGCGCCTCGCGCTTGCCGTCCGCCGCGAATGATTGCGCGGGCCGGGGGATGACGACCGGGTCTTGCTGTGGCGCGATCCCTTGCTGGAGCAGCAGCCCTGGCGCGCTTTGCGAGACGAGCAGCAGCGATACCGGGCCATCGGCTGCAATACAGACCGCGCCCGGCGCGGCATTACCCGGCAGTGGCACGCTGTCCGCCCCATTCGGGGCAATGTCAAACTTGCCGTCGGCGAGTTTCGCGCCATTCGCGTCCAGGCGCTGCCAGGTCGCTGTGGCCGCGGTCGGCAGGACATTTTGTACACGCAGCTGCGTGCTCCAGGCGCGGTCATCCAGATGCACCGGGATGCATTGGCGCGGCAGCGCCACTCCGCCAAAGTAGAGTTCGCGCCCGGCCTGGCCGCCGACCAGC
>DASUBC010000552.1:0-3231 GCA_035763465.1 Thermomicrobiales bacterium | reverse complement strand
GCCGCCACTGAACCATTGTCTCAACCGCTCGGTCAGCCGGGCCTGCTGGGTATCAATACCGCGCTTCAGCCGCTCGAGTCGCTTCGTTGTCGCTTGCCTGGCGAGCTGACCAACAGCCTCTTCAATGGAGCCGCGCGCCGCGTCGGTCAGGCGAATTGTGGCGTTTCCTACTCGAACATCGGTGTATCCGAAGACCTTCGTGCCCTGGCGGAGCGCCTCGTGCATTTCGACCGCCACCGTGCCAGTACCGGCGAGGTCCGCGCCCCGCGCTTTGCCATAGGCGGCGATGAACTCCGCGCCGGTCTTCACCTCGGTGGGCAGCGCGGCGCCCGGCGCGGCTTGCCCCGCCTGGATCTCGCGCATCGGCTCAACGTAGAGGAAGGTGCTCTGTGGCTGCCGGGCTTCGGGGTTCGCGACCCGCGTCGGTTTGCCGGCGTACAGGTCGTCTGAGGAGCGCCAGGTGACGTCCTGAAAACGATGCTCGGGTTCCAGGAACTGGACCTCGATCACCGCACCAAGACCGGGATGTACTCGGAGCCAGTCAATGATTTCGCGACGCCGGCTGGCGATCATCGTCCGCGCGTCCTGGTCTTGTATGGCCCGGCCGATTTCATCAAGTTTCGCCATCGCCATCTGCACAGCCATAGCGGCGGCCTGGCGTCCGGCGGCTTGGGGCGCCTGCGGCACGACTACCGCAGGCCCTTCGCTCCGGCGGCCGGTGAATACCCGCTGCCCCTGTGACCCCACCATAGGCGGTCGCTCGCCCGGGCTGGTGGGTCGCGCCGTGCCGCCCGCCGGCGGCGTTGCGGCAGGCGCGGCCGGCGTTGCCGCAGCGCCAGTAGGACCGGCTGGCGCGACAGCTGCCGGTTCGGCCTGGGCGGTGGTGGGCGCGCCGGCAGCGGGCGCGGTGGCCGCCGGTGGGGTTGCGGCGCCTGGCTGGGTTGCCAGCACAGTAGCCGGCGCTGGTTCGGCTGCCGGAGTGGCGGCCTGGGGTGCGGGCGTCGGTGGCGCAGCGGCTGGAGTGGCTGACGGACTCGGGCGTCTCGTTGTGACCTCGGGGTTGGGCACTTCCTGGCGTTTGAGGGTGGATGTGGTGGCGCTGTAGGTTGCGGGCGCAGACGACCGGGGCCGAAGCGGCTGCTTCTTGTCTTCCTCGCTGGTTGCCGACTGCCGCTTGCTGATATTGAAGGCGTCGGTGTAGCGCCGTCCTGCTTCGGCTTCGAGCGCGCCGGCCCGGATATTCCCGACTGCGACGTCAACATGCGGATCCAGTGAGTTACTGACCTGGACTGACGCGGTCAACATCACGCCGGACGTGCCGTCCGGATCAACGCCCCACAACTCGTAGTTGATCGTGCTGAGCCGGCGTGTCCCCGGATGCGCGCTCGCCTCGATCTTCAGGAAGAGCCGGGAACCAGGGGCTTGCTGTCGCGCGGCCCTGATGCTGTTGATGGAGTTCTCCAGATTCTTCTGGACTGAAAGGTTCACACCACGGGGAGCGAGCAGAATCCCTTCTTCGCGCTCGACGCCGACAATCGGTCCAACTGAATGCGAGGCATGCCAGCGCTCCGCATCTTCGATGACGCCGGGCGGCAAGTAGCCGTGGAAGTCCTGTTCGACGCCCGAGCGTGGCGCTGTTCCTGTGCCGAGCGGCAGTTCGACCGTCAGCAGGAGCGTCCCTTCGAAATAACGTGGGGTGGTGTTCTGGAACTGGGGCGCGCGGGCGATGCCGACCGCGCTGGCGCCGGCAACTTCGACCGGTCCACTGCCGAACACGACCGCGCCTGCCGCTTGCTCCGCCGCCTGCTCCAACGGACCACCTGACTGCATGGCAGGCGGCTGCCCGCCGCGTCCTTGCTGCACCACATGCGCCAGTTCATGCGCCAGCAAATGTCGCCCTGCGCTGCTGTGCGGCTGGTGCTCCCCTGCGCCGAAGACGACATCCTGCCCGATCGTGTAGGCCCGCGCGTTGATCGCCTGCGCCGATTCCGCCGCACGCGCGTCAGCATGGACACGCACGCCGCTGAAGTCGTGGCCGAAGCGCTGCTCCATGACTGCGCGGATGTCCGGATCAAGGGGCTGTCCTGGGGAGCCGAGCGCGGTAGGCATGGTGGGCGACACGCCGCCCGACCCTCCGCCCGTGACGGCCGTATGGCGGAGAGATTGCTGGTCGAGGCGCCCGCGCACAGTGCCGGGCGTGGCCGATGGCGGCGCCCCGCGCTGCAACTTTGGCTGGTCGTGTCTCGCCATTGTCCCACCCTTGCCGGGCGCCCACCAGCGCGCATCTGGACACGCCTGAGCTGGCACTGCCTCATCCTACTGAGGGCATCTCACCAGGGCGTCACACCCCTATCACGCGGCTCTCACGTCACGACAACCGGCGCGTGACGCGGATATTCTCCGGCCGAACCCAGCGGGCACGCCCAAAATTGAGGCAGCGAAGCTGGCCCAGGTTTGGGCGCGTGGCGGGCGTGGGAGCGAACAGCCTGGCCGCGCCTGGGCGGTGGTGGGCGGCCTGGTGACATGGGCGGGGACTGGTGTTGCTTTGCGACGGTGTTCTCGGCTCATGCGCTACTCCTCACCGCCGCCCCAGCCCGGTATGCACCGCGCGGGCGATCTGGCGGCCCAGGTACTCTGGCGCCGGGTCGCCGGGCAAGGCGATAGCCGGCGCGACGACCCGGCGCAGCGCGCCGCCGGCTTGCAGACCTGGCGCCAGGTCGCCCGCCGCCAGCAGCCGGGTCAGCTCGGCTTCGACCGCCGCGCGCAGCGCCGGCCCCTGCGCGTGGGTCACTGGCACGCCCTCCAGCACGAGGCGTTCGATGTGTATACGCACGTTCATCATGGCGCCAGCGCCGGTTCGGTCCAGGCGAAATCGCGCTCCGAAATTGGCCGCTCCAGTTTGCGGAACTCGGCGCGGGCCGCGTCAAGCACCAGCGGCATCGTCACTGCCGTGTCCGCGTGCGCGGCGGCGAAGGCGGCGTTGAGCGCGATGTTATGAATCATGCCGCCGGTGGCCGGCAGGCGCGCCAGCCGGTCGAAGTCCAGGCCCGCCGTAGGGGTCCGTCTGGGAAAGACCTTCGCCCAGATCGCGGCGCGCTCGGCCAGCGCCGGAAACGGGAAGGTCACCACGAAGCGCAAGCGGCGCATGAACGCGGTATCGAGCGCGCTCTTCATATTCGTCGCCAGAATCGCCAGGCCGCGAAACGCCTCCATCCGTTGGAGCAGATAGTT
>DASUBC010000551.1:0-3485 GCA_035763465.1 Thermomicrobiales bacterium | reverse complement strand
GATCTCGTGGCCTGGCAGAAGGGAATGGATCTGGTGGCGGGCGTTTATGCCGCGACGCGGACTTGGCCGAAGGAGGAGACCTTCGGGCTGGTCAACCAGATTCGTCGGGCGGTCGTGTCCATTCCCGCGAATATTGCCGAGGGGCAGGGACGTTTCGGCGCGAAGGAGTTTCAGCACCATCTCTCGATTGCCTATGGTTCGTCGCGCGAGGTCGAAACCCATGTCCTGATCGCGCAGCGACTTGAGTACCTGACCGTGGCCCATAGCGAACAACTGTTGGACCAGGCGGCTGAGGTCGGGCGGGTCTTGCTCGGCCTGTTGCGAAGCCTGAGAGCGAGTCGGGCAGAGAGGTCGGACGAGCAATGAGCCAGCAACTGGACGCGGTGCTGAATGAAACCGACTGCCCGTCTACCCGACTGCCCGTCTGCCCGACTTCGCACAGGAGGCTCGCATGACCCGCACCCTTGGCGCCTGGTTCCGGCCCACGGTGATTTACGCGCTGGTGGCGCTCTTTCTGCTGTGGACGGTGGCGCCGGTCGCGTGGATCGCGACGATGAGCGTGCAGCCGGAGATTAACTATATCTCGGTGCCGCCGCACCTGCGCTGGCAGGATACGAGTTTCCGCTGGTTCAGCACGATTTTGAAGGATCCGGCCTACACCAACGCGCTGCGGACGTCGTTTATCGTCGCCACGGCCACGATGATCGTCTGCCTGGTGCTCGGCTCGCTGGCGGCGTACCCGCTGGCGCGGCTGAAACTGCCGTTCAAGGGCGCGTTTCTGGTCTTCACGGTCGCGACGCGGATGGTACCCGCGATCGTGCTGATCATCCCGATGTTCCTGCTCATCAGGAATCTGCACCTGCTCGATACCTACGCCGCGCTGATCGTGGTGTACACCACGTTTCTTCTACCTTATGTCATCTGGATGTTGAAGAACTTCTTCGAGCAGATTCCCTACTCGCTGGAGGCAGCCGCGCGGATGGACGGCTGCTCGCGCCTAGGCGCCCTGTTCCGCGTCATTATTCCGGTGTCGGCGCCGGGCGTCGTGGCGACCGCCATTTTCTCGTTCATCGGCGCATGGAACGAGTTTCTGTTCGGCCTGATTCTCTCGAACAAGGTGGCGATTCCCATCACGGTCCGGCTGTCCGGCCTGGTGGGCGGCACCTTTCACACCGATAACTCGCTGGTCGCGGCGACGGGGATACTTGCGATCGCGCCGGTCGTCGCGCTCGTCTTCATCCTCAACCGCTTCATCGTGCGCGGCCTGGTCGAGGGGGTGAAGTATTAGGCGAGTAGAGACTAGAGAGTAGGGAGTAGAGAGTTGCTCGTCACCGGCACTGTGCCAGGCAGCGAGCGCCGCGCCTTTAGCGAGTGGCACTCTACTCTCTACTCCCTACTCTTTACTATGGAGGGGCAATGAGCCGGGTGACCCTGCAAGAGGTGGTGAAATCGTTCGGGCTGGTGCAGGCGGTGCGCGCGGTGTCGTGCGAGATTCCCGACCGCGCGTTTGTGACGCTGCTCGGTCCGTCGGGGTGCGGCAAGACGACGACGCTCAACCTGATCGCGGGGCTGGAGAAGGCGACCAGCGGCGACATCTTTCTGGACGACGAGCGCATTACCGACTGGGCGCCGCACGAGCGCGGGATGGCGATGGTCTTCCAGAACTACGCGCTCTACCCGCACATGAATGTCTACGGCAACATGGCCTTCTCGCTGAAACTGTCGCGGCGGCCCAGGGCGGAAGTTGACAGCCGCGTGCGCCGGGTAGCACAGGCGCTGGAGATTGACCACCTGCTCGACCGCCGCGTGGCGCAACTGTCGGGCGGCCAGCAGCAGCGCGTGGCGCTGGCGCGGGCGATGGTGAAGGAACCGAAGGTCTTTCTGTTTGACGAGCCGCTGTCGAACCTCGACGCCGCGCTGCGGACCAGGATGCGGATCGAGATCAAGAAACTGCACCAGCAACTCCGGGCGACGTCAATCTTCGTGACGCACGACCAGGAAGAGGCGATGATGCTCTCCGATTACATCGCGGTGATGCGCGATGGGCAGATCGTGCAGTATGGGCCGGCGGACGAGATTTATCGCCAGCCCCAGCATCTCTACGTCGCCACCTTCATCGGCAAGCCGCGCATGAGCACCATCGAGGGTCATCTGCGCGTCACCGCCGAGACGATCGCGTACGAGAGCGGCGACCTGCGCCTGGCGTGGCCGAACGGGGGCAATGGGCATACTGCGGCGCCGTGTGACACCAGCGCGGTGCTCGGTATTCGCGCCGAGGATGTGCGCCTCGACGGGGCGGGCGGCACACCGGGACCGGGCCAGGTGGCGGGCGAAGTGGCGCTGCTGGAGCCGCTGGGGTCCGATACCTATGTCGAAGTGATGCGCGGGCCGGCCACGATTACGGGGCGCGTGGAACCGGACCGCCGGCTGCGCGTCGGCGACACCGTGCTGCTGGACCTGCCCCGGCACAAACTCCACTTCTTCGATGCTGAGACGGGCGAGCGGTTGGAGGTGTGAGCGGCGGCCCTCACCCCTGGCGGCCCTCACCCCGCCGCCTGCTCGCGGCACCCCTCTCCCGCCGCGCGGGCGAGGGGGAGGAGGATGGGTGAGGCGGTGGTGAGAGATGAGCCGGAAAGATTGCCAGCATGGTTGACCGCTGCTCCCCCTCTCCCGTGACACGGGAGAGGGGGCCGGGGGGTGAGGGCCAATACGAGGGAGCGACGATGAAGCGGGTCTTTGCCACGGCGGGCACGGTGGTGTTACAGGAGGTCGCGGAGCCGGAACTGCGGGCGGGCGAGGTGCTGGTCGCGCCGGCCTATTCGGTCATCAGCAGCGGGACGGAGATGCACATCATCGCCAGCACCGCGCGTCCGGAGACGACCGGGGCGGATACGTATCCTGGTCCCGGCGAGCCGCGCCACCCGCAACTTCGCAACAACGGTGTGCGCTGGGACGGGCCGGCGCCGCGCACGGTCGCGCCGCCGCTGGCCGCGCTTGGCTATAGCCTGGCGGGAACGGTGCTGGCGGTCGCGCCGGACGTGCTCGACGTCCGGCCGGGCGACCGCGTGGCCTGCTCCGGCAATCAGTGCGCGGTCCACGCCGAGCGGGTGGCCGTGCCGCGCAATCTGGTGGCGCGCGTGCCGGACAACGTGCCGCTCGACCAGGCGGCGTTCGTCACGCTCGGCTGTGTCGCGTTGAACGGTGTCCGGCGGGCGAACTGCCAGATTGGGGAAACGATCGTCATCTTCGGCCTGGGGCTGCTCGGCCTGCTGGCGGTGCAGATTGCGCGCCAGTCGGGGTTGTATGTGCTGGGGCTGGACATTGACGACCGGCGCGTGGAGCAGGCGCGGGCGCTGGGAGCGCACCGGGCCATCAATCCCCAGCGGGACGACCCGCGCGCGGCGGTCAGGCAGATGACCGAGGGATTGGGCGCGGACGCCGTCTTCCTGGCCGTCGTCACGCCGTCGAGCGAGCCGCTGAACCTG
>DASUBC010000550.1:0-7486 GCA_035763465.1 Thermomicrobiales bacterium | reverse complement strand
GCTCAACCTCGTCGCCGCGCTGGTCGCACTGAACATCGTGCTGCTGGCGGAACGCTACGGCCACACCGTTGGCGCGGCGCTGGCGCTGGCGGCGACGCTGGCGCTGGCGAACCCGCTCTGGAGTTATGCCTACCTGATCTTTCCCGAAATGTTCGCGGCGCTGGCGATCGTCTATGCCTACCGCCGCGCGCGGGAGCGGACGAACACGGCCTGGCAGTGGCTCGGCTGCGGCCTGGCGCTCGCGATCCTGCCCTGGCTGCACGCACGCTTCATTCCCGCCGTGCTCGGCCTGGCGCTCATTCTGTTGCCCGGCTTCTGGCGCGAACCGGCCTGGCGTCGCCGGCTGGCCGTCCTGCTGCCGCCGCTGCTGGCGGCGGTCGCGCTGCTCGTCTTCTACCTCTATATCTATGGCAAACCGTTTCCCGACACGCGCGACCATGCCGGCTTCAGCGACCTTGCCGGCACGGTCAACGGCTTCTTCGGACTCTTCCTCGACGAACAGTGGGGGCTGCTGATTCACGCGCCGATCTACCTGCTGGCGGCGATGACCGGCGGCGTGCTCTGGCGCCGGCGGCGCGGCGACGCGCTGGCGCTCCTGGCGCCGGTCGTGCCTTATCTGCTGCTGGTCGCGTATTACCGCGTCTGGTGGGGCGAGTGGGGACCGCCCGCGCGCTATCTCGCGCCGATCGCGCCGCTGGCGATCGCGCCGCTCGCTTGCTGGACCGCCACCACGCGCCATCCGCGCGTCGCCGCAGCGATCACGGCGCTGTTCGCGCTGCCGGGCTTCGCGATCATGGCCGGGTTCCTGACCGCGCCGCAACTGATGTACAACCAGCCGGACGGACATAACGCGCTCTTCACCGCGTGGGCCGCGCACTTCGACCGCGTCTGGCCGAAGCGCATTCCCTCCTTCCAGTTCTACGCGCTCTCGCCGGTCCGCCTGCGCGCCGTCTGGTCCGTCGTGCTCATCTGGCTCGTCGCGATCCCCGGCATCGCTGGCTTCTGGGCCGCGCGGCCTGATTCGGCGCAGGCAGCCACGAAGCGGCGCGCCAAGATCTGAGCGTCCAGCGCCGGCGAAACCTCCTGCCACACCGTATCGTAGATACGATGTCGCGCCCAGGCGGCGCTATGGCCTGGCACGGCGCTAGAGTTGAGTAAGCATACGCCAGGGAGGGATATGATGGGACTCGATATCGGCAAGGCGTTCACCTTTGTCACTGACGACCCGAAGTGGGTCACGAAGGTGCTGATTGGCGGCGGCTTATTTATTGCCACGCTCGTGCTCCTCTTCACAGTGATTGGATGGATCTTCGTTGCGGCGATCATCGCCGGCTATCTGATCCAGCTAGCGCGCAACGTGATCAATGGTGAGGCTCAGGTACTGCCGGAGTGGGACAACTGGGGCGTGAAGATGACCGATGGGTTCAAAGTAATCGTCGTCGGCATCGTCTACGCGCTTCCGACCATTCTGATCAGTCTCGTCTTTACCGTGCCATCAACGATTATGAGCGCATCGGGCAGTTCGGGTGTGCAGGCGACCGGTTCGCTGCTCGGCCTGCTCGGTGGCTGTCTGAACTTCTTCGTCGGCATCGCTGTCGCGCTGGTGTCGCCAATCGCCCTCGCCCGGTACGCCAGCACGAGTAATCTCACCAGCGCGTTCCAGTTCGGCGAAGTCTTCGGCATCTTGCGGCAGAACATCGGCATGTACATCATCGTCGCTCTGCTGACGGCCATCGTCTTGCAGCTGGTTGCGGGCATCGGCCTGATCGCCTGCTTTGTGGGTGTCTTCTTCACCGGCTTCTACGCGGAGCTGGTCGCGTTTCACCTGTACGGCCAGGCGTATCGCGCGGCGCAGGGGCCGAGCATGAGCTTCGGCACGCCGGCCGGCGCGCGGCCCTTCTAGGTAGCAGCCCTCACCCCCGGCCTCCTCTCCCGCGCTGCGGGAGAGGGGGAGCACGTACTCGACCGATGATCACGAAACGGACTACTCCGTACGAATCGCACCTGGCAGGAAGGGAACGTAGGGCAGGATCGTGGACATCCTCAGTGGCTTTGGTCTGGCCGGCGCTGCCGGCCTCAATGCGTACATTCCTTTGCTGCTGCTCGCTATCGCGCAGCGGCTGGGCTATGCCCACCTGAACGCGCCCTATGACATCCTGGGCAGCAATGTCGCGCTCGGTGTGCTGGTAGTGCTGCTTGCAGTCGAAGTCTGCGCCGACAAGATTCCCGGTGTTGACCACGTCAACGACATCATCAATACGGCGATCCGGCCGGCGGCGGGCGCAGTGCTGGTGCTCGCCAGCACCGGCGCCGGCACGCTTGATCCGCGCCTGGCCGCGCTGCTCGGCCTGATCACCGCCGGGACAATCCACGCGACCAAAGCGACCGCCCGGCCCTTCGTCACGGCCACCACGCTGGGCATGGGTAACCCGGTGGTGAGCACGCTCGAAGACATCCTCTCATTCGCCACGGCGCTGCTGGCGCTTGTCGCGCCGGTAGTCGTGGTCATTCTCGTGGTGGTGCTGACCTTTCTGGCCTGGCGGTTCATCCGCCGGCGACGCCGTGCTCGGTCGTCAGGCGGCGGTCGTCAGTCGTCAGTTCCTCCTCCCCCTCGCTCGCGCACGGGAGAGGGGGCCGAGGGGTGAGGGCTGCCTCCTAGCGATCAGGGGTGCCACTGGCGCGTCGCGTGCATGCGCGCCTGGAGAATGTCCTGCCGGAGGCGCGAAAGGGCTTCCCACGGGCCGCGCAGAATGACGGACGCCGGCTGGTCGTCCACGGTGACCGCGATGGCGAGGAGATATTCGCGCGGCTGGTTGAGGAGCGCTTCGGTGTCGGCGGGCAGGATACCGCTACCGCGAATGTCTTGCGCCAGCGTCAGTTCGGCGCTCGCAATAGTCGAGAGAGGAAGCTGGCAGAACCACCGGCGCAGGAAGCCGTCTTGCTTGAGCCGCAGCGCCTGCCGATCAACCCGCACCTCCACCGGCGTCAGGCCCTGCTGGCGTGGCAGTCCCCCAAGATATTCAAGGGCCATTACGCATTTCTCCTGGCGCGGCTTCGCCGGCTGATTCTCCCAACGTGCGCGCCGGACACCCCTGGTACGAGATTGTGGACGGTAAGCGGTAGTTCCTCTCCACAAGGCAGTGCCAATCTACCAGCACCAGGCCATAATGAGCAACTACCTCTACGGCCGACGAATTCGTACGTGTCGCTACAACGTGGGCCTTCTCTGCTCCATGATGCTACACTGTGCGCTAGTGAGGGCGCAGAAAGGATACTATACATGGCACAGGGGACAATCAAGCGCATCAACAGCGACCGTGGCTTCGGGTTCATTGCCCCGGACGGGAGCAGCCAGGATCTCTTCTTCCACATGAGCGCGGTGGAAGGGCGGGCCTTCGATCAATTACGAGAAGGGCAGCGGGTCTCGTTCGAAGTAGGGACCGATCCCCGTAACCCGACGCGCACGCGTGCCGAGCAAGTCCGACCGATCGAGGAATAGGCGTTGCCTGGGTGGCGGCCTGAACCGAGCCCCCGAGACGATACCCTCAGCTCAATCGCACCTTCACCGACCAGGTCCGCCACGTTTGTCGTGGTGGGCCTGCTTCTTTTCTTGCCGGGCGCGTCAGGCTGGTTGCGTGGCTACAACAAGCGTGCGACACGGCGCGGCTAGCCCATCCTGAAAGCAATGGGCAGATTCCCATTCCTCGCCGGTAGCTCCTTCGGGATGTTCGAGCAACCGCACGATGTGGCGCCGGTTGCCGGTCAGGCTGCTCCAGCGACTCACTTGACGGAAGAAGCGGTTCTGGGCGCCACGCGTGTGCGCCTGCCGGTCGGCCGCGTAACACGGCGCGCAGAGCGTGGCGATATAGCAACGCTGTTCACAATCGTAGGAGGAAACCGACCG
The DNA here is from genome assembly GCA_035763465.1 of Thermomicrobiales bacterium. Lineage (GTDB taxonomy): Bacteria > Chloroflexota > Chloroflexia > Thermomicrobiales > CADCWN01 > DASUBC01. The sequence continues at coordinate 3,582 of DASUBC010000550.1, read as the reverse complement.
GTAGCAGGCGGCATAGATAAACCGATGCCGCACCTGGGGATGCGACGACTCGCGACAACAATGACTACAGGGCACATCAACAGGCATTGTTCACCTCGGGCGAGATCGGCATGTCGCGTCGTGCCGGAGGGCGGCCACTAACGGCCACCCTCCAGTGCTCAGGGCGCTAACTGCCCTGGCTGGTCAGACTGCATTCGCTCGCGTAAAGAGGCGCTGACCGAGTGCAGATAGTGGAGGATTTCCTGGTAGGAACGCCAGACCGACGTCTCGTGATAAGGAATGTTCCGCTCCTGGCAGAACGCTCGCACGATCGGCTGCGCCGCCCGTAGCCGATGGCGCGGCAGTGACGGGAACAGATGGTGCTCGATCTGGTAATTCAGCCCACCGTAGCACCAGTCCACCACTGGATGGGCGCGCACGTTGCGCGCGGTCAGCACCTGGGCGCGCAAGGGGTCGAGCGGGGCGCTGGAATCCACCAGCGCCATCCCCTTGTGATTCGGAGCGAACACCAACCCCAGGTAAATCCCTGTGGCGGCCTGATGGACCAGCACGAAGAGCAAAGTTCGCCACGGCCCTAGCACGACGAGCGGCACGCCAATATAGAGCAGCAGATGCCCGACCAGCGCGGCAACTTCCCAGCGGCGATAGCGCGACCGGGTACGTGCGAGGAAGCGCAGGCTGGACAGGCGCTGACCATAGACGACCAGCGACAGGAGCGGCACCGCCCAGTAGACTTGCTGTTTAGTGATCAGCCGCGGCAGGCCACGTTTGGCGGCAGCTTGTTCCGGCGAGAAGGCCAGCAAGGGCAGGTCAATGTCGGGGTCAAGGTCGGCATGGTTAGGGTTGGCGTGATGCTGGTTATGCTTCTGCACCCACCAGCCAAAACTGACACCGAGCAGCAAATCGCCGAGCACCAGCCCGACCAGGGCATTCGGCCAGCGATGGACGAACATTTGGCGATGACCAGCATCGTGAACAAGAAAGGCGACTTGCACACTGACGACACTCAAGAAGAGTGTGCTAAGAATAAGGAGCGCCGGCGCGCGGAAGTGCCAGACCAGCAAGAGAGCGAGGACGAGGAGCGCGCCGGTACACAGGAATTGCCTCACCACGCGGCGAGGACGCCGTGTGAGGAGACCGGCCGCCTGGATGCGTAGCTTGAGATCGCGATAGTCGTTTGGCATAGCGAGTCTCCTTCATCGTGGTGAGAGCCTACTGAGATCACTTCGTGGTGTACTGGCGCCGCGCCCACCGCGCCGCAATCAAGGGCCGGGGCGCCCAGAGGGCAGCCGTTACTCCTCAACGGCTTTGAGACTCACAGCCACCTGGCCTCCCAGCGGGTGGGGCGCTGGTCTGGTCGCAGTTCGTTCTCGGTCAATACGGGTGGTCCGCCACTGCGCTGCTGAAAGTACTCGTATACTTCAGCACGCGTTGTCCAAGTTATGCTGAACACGCCATGCCATGAAACGGGCACGCGCTAGCCAGGCAGCGCCCGCATCAGCTCGGGTTCTTATTATTTTCAGACGTAGCGAGCAGTGCGGCAGACACTGTCTGGGATAGGGATGTACTAGCGTCACAACGCCGGAGAAACGGCTAGTCCTTGCTGAGGCGGACAGCGCTGGCCTGGAGCCGCCGGGGGTCGCGAGGGTCGGCGCTGGCTATGAATTCCACTCGTTGGCCCTCGCGCAACTGATCGAACTGGCTGCCGACAAGGGCGCTTCGGTGGAAGAAGATCTGCTGGCGGCGCTCTTCCGGAGTAATGAACCCGAAGCCTTGCAAAAGCCGGAGGCTGGATATGACGCCACGAACCAGCGGCGGGCTGCCAGAGAACGTAGTGCCGACTATCGCACTTGCAGTGACGTCGCTAGCCACAGGGAGCTCCTTTCTGCCGCGCGTACGCCGAGGCAGTGCCCTCGCAGCGCCGCGCTCGGTCGCGGAGGCCAGCGACTACCTACCGCCAGATTGCGTCGCGACTGTACGGCGCGCTGGGTTTACGCTGAGGACACACTGGCGTCACCCGAAAGTGGCTTGTGCAGTGCTATCACGTTCAGTATAGCACATGCCGGCGGGGAGCGCGGGTAACGGCGCATGATTGCCGGCACCGTGCCGGCAACAAGTACGATAGTGTCTTACACTGTCTGACGACAATTCATGCCTCTGAACGCGAGATGTGCACATGGAATCCAGGTGGCGGCCCCACGATACTACCCGCAATGGGCCGTTTGCCCAGGCAAAGCGCCAAAGGTATTGTGGTTGGCCCAAAACCATCATCAACCACAATGCCTACAATAGGTGTGCTGGAAGACACGAAACTGTGGTGATGAGGACTGGCCCATGACACCGCTCGACTGCTGCCGGCAGGCACTGGCGGTCGAGTACGCCCGGATCGCCGCCACGCGGCTGCCCAATCGCGCACAGGCGCTGCTCGCGCTGGTGCGCGCCGGAGAGACGCTGGCGCTCGAAGGCGATTCCGCGCCGGCCGCGCGACCAGGGTGGAATCTCGCCTTGCGGCTTGGCCTGGAACAGCGAGACAACGAAGACGACAGCGAGCAAGTCGACCAGGCAGAGCTGGCCGCCTGGGCCGCGCGATTCCTCGATGACTGCGATCAACTGGCGCTCGCCGGCCTGGTGCTGGCGCAGTGCGAGTCGGGCCAGGTACGCCTCCAGCAGCGTGGTCCCCACGACTTCGTCGCCTGGGCGACGAGCCGGCGACGTACACCCGAGCAGCGCGAGCGGGCCGACTTCGACTGGTGGTCGGCGCAGGTGGCGCGACAGGTGGCCCCGCGCCTGGCAGCCCTCCTCAGCGAACGTCCCCCGCTGCGCGAGGTGATCGGTCAGGATGATCTGCCTGTCGCCGGCTTGGTGGGCGCTGCCACGCGCGACCCGGCCAGCGAACAGTACTATCGCCGGCTCGGCGAAGCGTACGTCGCTCGCTTCGCCTGCCAGCAGAGCTACCCGGCCGGCGCGATGATCGGCAGCGCGACCTTCGGCCAGTATACGGCGATCCTGGCGCTGCTGATCGGCTGGTTGTATCGCGAGCGCGACCGGCACACGCCCGACAACGACCTGCCGCCCATATTCTGGGATGAGCAGGCGCTGATCTCGGCGCTGGCCGAGGCGCTCGACGCCGAACCAGCAGCGGTCGGGCGTACAGTCCAGCCCTTCATTTTCGATCGCGACAACGCTGCCTATCACAGCGCCATGCCCAGTCACGCCGCGCCGCCGCTGATCCGGCCCGAGGCGGGGCGAGTGATCTGGTCGGCGCGCGGGCTGCTTGGCGAACCGCTGATCTTCCTTGCGCGTGAACTGCGCCGCCGCTACGCGCAGGAGTATCACAACAGCGCCTATCTGCGCGAGGGCGTTTTCCGGCAAGACCTCTATCGCCTCTTCGATGATCGGCGCTTCGCCCTGAGCGCGGGACGGGTCGAACTGAAGCGGAGCGGCCAGGCGCGCACCGATCTTGATGCCCTTGTCTTCGACCGCAAGACCGGCACACTCGGCGTCTTCGAGCTGAAGGCGCAGGACCCCTTCGCCCGTTCGGTCGAAGAGCGGCAGCGGCAGCGCGATACCTTCTTCCATGCC
>DASUBC010000549.1:0-8248 GCA_035763465.1 Thermomicrobiales bacterium | reverse complement strand
GGTCGTCCGTCTTCAAGCCAAAATAGAGCATGTGGTAGGGCGCCAGGCGCGCGTACCAGGCGGCGCGACGTAGAAACATGTCGTCAGTGGCGCGGCCATACGCGGCGAGCAACTCGTCCAGCGCCGCTGGTGTGCATTGGCCGGCGAACGCCGCGAAGTCCAGCGCCGGGTCGCCGATCGCCGCATCGCCCCAGTCAATCACGCCGGCGAGGTGCGCGCCGTCCGGCGTGACCAGGATATGTTCCAGCGCCAGGTCGTGATGCACCAGCGTGACCTGGCCGGCGCTCGCGGTCAATGCTTTGAGAAAATCGTCGCCGGTGTCGCGCACCAGTCGGCAGACATCCGGTTCGAAATGCAGCGCGCCCGCGACATTCAAATACGACCACCAGCGCCGCCAGCTCGTGACCCACTCCACCCACGAACCGGCCGGCACGCCCGCCGCGACCGCCTGCTCGACCGGGAAGGCGTGGAGCGCGCCGAGAAACGCGCCAAGCTGCCCGAGCAGCGGCGAACCCGCCGCCAGCAGTTCTGGCCGCGCGCTCAGAAAATCCCCACGCAATGCCGGGTAGCCCGCGAAGGGCAGCGCCGGATCAGTTGGCGCGCCCGACCGCGCGACATGCGTGAAGCGCGGGACCGGTGCCGGCAGCGCGGGCGCCAGCGCCGGCAGCAGGCCGATCTCCTTCTCCAACCAGCCTGCCACTTCGGCCCGCTTCGGAAAGCGGAATACCAGCGCGTCGTTGATCTCCCACGCGCTACTGTCCCAGCCCTCTGCGAGAAAGGCGCAACTTGCCACAGGCAAATCTGGAAATGCCCCTGCGATCGCCCGGCGCACCGCCTCGGCATCAGGTGATAGCATCACACTCCCCGCTCACCGAGCTTCGACGCTCAGACTTTCGACCCGTACACCGCCATTACGGGAGAAAGTAGACCAGTTCCGGCTCGATTGTCTCACCAATCCGTAACAGCCCAAAGGAGAAATACCGCTGGCGGCGGCGGTCGGTCGGCGAGCCGGGATTGAAGAGGATCACGCCATCGTGCAACTGGCTGAGGGGCTGGTGGGTGTGTCCAAAGACGATGCACCCCACGGTCGGGTCGGCGAAGGCGTTGCGCGCGCGTTCGGGCGTCGAGCGCCCGCGTCCCTCGTGCCCATGCACCAGCCCGATCAGGTGCGCGCCGACCGTCACGACGCGCTGGCGCGGCAGCGCTTGGCGCAGGTCGGCGGGGTCACCATTGCCGATTACCGCCAGCACCGGCGCGATGGTACTCAACTGGTCGAGCACCCAGGCCGCCAGAATATCGCCCGCGTGCAGGATCAACCCGACTTGCGCCTTCGCCAGTTCGTCAAGCAGCAGGCGTGGCAACTGCTGTCCGGCCGGTTCGGCGTGGAAATGGGTGTCGGAGACGACCCCGACGACCAGCGGCGCCGGCCAGGTTTCGCCGGTATGCGACCAGCCATCGTCGTGCGCGTTCATTCGCGATCCTTGGTCAACACGCCGAGCAAGCCGCTGACGAACCCGGCCAGCAGCGCGGTGATTGTCGCGCCGAGAAAGGTCGCGGTGACACCAACGCCGGCCTTCGCCGCCAGCCAGAACATCAGCCCATTGATGACGATACTGAACAGTCCGAGCGTCAGGCAGCCGATCGGCGCGGTCAGCGCGCTGACGACCGGCCGCACGAAGGCGTTCAGCAGGCCGACGATCACCGCGAAGATGCCAACCGCCGTCCAGGTGGTGTATTCAACCTGATTCGGCAGCAGCCGCGCCACGACGATCACCGCCAGCGCGTTCGCCACCAGGGCCAGCACCGCGCCAAAGAGCATCGCCTCCCCCTTTCGCGAAGTCAAAGGTCGGAAGGTCAACAGTCGAAGTGCAGCCCACTCAGGCCGGCGGTTCGCGACGCGGCCCATCCTGCCGTATAGCCTGACTCGTCAGCCGCGCGGCGACGACCGCTAGCGCGGCCAGCAGCCAGAAAAGCGCGACCATATGCGGAAAGAGAATGTTCACGAAATAGTGGTCGAGGGCGCCCGCCACCAGCGCGGCAGCCAGCGCCGCCGCCAGCGCCAGCGCTGCCTCGCTCTCAGCGTGCGCGTGCGCCTGCCGGCCCAGCACCGCCGGCCAGAGGGTGACGGCCAGCACCACGATGACGACGAGAAAGAGCGCCAGTCCGAGCAGTCCAGAGCGTTCGGCTAGCGTCAGGTAAATGGACGAGACGCCGGTCTGCTGATCGATCGAAGGCGCGGCCCCGAACCCCACGCCAAAGAGCGGGTGGTTACGAATAATCGCCAGCGCGTTGCGGTATTCGGCCAGGCGCAGTTTCGTCGCCGGGTCTTTCAGTTGAATACCGAGGATGAACCGCTGCACGAAGCCGCGCCCGATGCCGAGCGCGGCCACTGCAACCGCGCCCAGCGCCAGCGGCGCGAGCAGCCAGCGGTAGCGTACCAGCGCGAGCAGCGCAATGCCCGCCGCCGCGCCGACCCAGGCCGCACGCGACTGCGTCAGCAGCAGGCAGAGGCCGACCGGCGGCACAGCCGCCATCGCCAGCACACGCGGCACGAGCGGCCGGCGTGCGGCGGCCTGCGCGATGAGGAGAACCAGCACGACCATCAGCAGACCGGCGAAACTATTCGGATCCACGCCGGTGCCGGTCGCGCGGATGGGCTTGGCCGGGTCGTCCTCGACATAGCGGATGATCCGGCTGGTCGGATAGCCCAGCCGCGCCAGTTTCACCAGCACATTCGCGGCGGCCGGCCCCATGGCCCAGAGGCCCAGCCCAAGCAGCGCGGCGACCGCGCCGCCCAGCCCGACGCCCCAGAGCGCGAGCGCCAGGTCGCGCCGCGTCCGCACCAGGTTCACAATGAGAAAGAAGATCGAGATCGAAATCACCATCTTCGCGTAGTCGTGGAGCGTCTGTGTCGTGTAGCCGCTATCGAGGCCCAGCACGAATGCGAAGACCGTAACGATGAGGAAGAGGCAGAGCGGACCGTCAAGCCTGGTCGGCAGCAGCCGTTCGTCGCGGCGCAGCATGATCCGCAGGGCAAAGACGAGCCAGGTGAGGCCGAGCGCGCCTTCCAGCAGGGTCGGCGTCAACCCGACCTTGACCGGAAACGTGCCGAACGGCAGCAGCAGAATCACGCCGAGCGCGCCGAGCAGTCCCCAGCGCGCGTCGAGCAACACCAGCGCCGCGCCGACTACCCCGATCAGGAGGATTAGCGGTAGCAGCGGACCGAGCGCCGCCACCGCCACCCCGCCCACCACGCCCAGCGCCAGCGCCGCCACCAGCGGCAGCGCCGGCCCGCGCAGCAGGGCAGTACGCTCGAACCAGCCGGTGGAACGGGGCGCGCTCAGAGCCATCGGCGCCACCGGAAGAAGGCCACCATCGCCGCCGCCAGGCCGCCCATCGCGACGAGCAACATGATGAAGGAGAGGGGATGCTCCTGTAAGGGTAGGGGCACATTCATGCCGTAAATGCTGGAGAGGAGCGTAAGCGGCAGCATGATGACCGAAAAGATCGTCAGCACCTTGATGATTTCGTTCAACCGGTGCGTGGCGACCGAATCGGCCGTCGCCGCCAGCGCGTCCACCACTTCCTTCGCGTTGTCCAGCAGGTCGGAGAGTTTGGCGACATGATCCACCAGGTCGCCGTAATAGGCTTCCAGGTCTTCATCGTCGCGGTGGAAGAAGGCCGGCACCCGGCTTTCGAGCGCCGTGATGACGCCGACCTGAAGTTTGATGATCCGGCGCGTGATGATGACGTCGCGCCGCACCAGCGCGATCTCCTGCACCGAGCGCAGCGTATTCGGCTCGAAGATGATCTCGTCAATCTGCTCGATGTGCTGGTCTATCCGGCGCACGATCGGGAAACAGTAGTCGAGCAACCGGTCGAGAATGCGGTGCAGCAGACGATCCGCGCCGCGCCCGAGCAGCTCGGCCAGCGCGGCCGGGTCGCGCTCGGCCTCGTCGAAGAGCCGGCCCAGTGGCCGGAGCGCCGCGTCGTGAATGGTGATCACGTAGTCGCGGCCAACAAAGATGTCCACCTCGCTGGCCGTCGTCGTCCGCGTCGCCTTGCGATGCACCGGAAACTGGACGACGAGAAAGAGGTAATCGTCATACTCATCGAGTTTCGGCTGCTGGAGTTTGTCGAGCACATCTTCCAGGTCCGGGTCGTGAAAGGGGAAGTTGGCGTGGAGATAGGCGACCGTCCGGTCTGTCGGCCGCTCGATATTGATCCAGCGCACGCCGTTGTAGTCGAGGGTCGTCAGCAGATCGTGCTCAGGTTCAGCGATCGGGCGGGCCTGGGCACGGCCCGGCCACGGCACGCGCCGCACGCTCGCCGCCGGCTCGCCCCTTGCCGTTCGCATCGCGCCCCCCACTGCCGCCCACACACGCGACCAGGCCGCGCCGGTGAGCAGCCAGACAACCACCGCGTACTATAGGGAAGCCGCTGTTACGCTGTCAACCGTGTACGAGGAGATAGGGGATAGTCTCTCGCCGGCACTGTGCCCATCTGCGAGCGCCGCGCCGAAGCGAACCCCTATCCCCTATCCCCTTTCTCCTAATTACTGCTATACTTTGCATAGTAATGGCGTGGCGACAGCCAATTGGCGCACGACTGCGGTGTTGTGCGCTGGTGGTAGGTTTCGATGGCGCAGCCACGCCAGCGGGAACGGCAAGCCGACCGGCCCTGGCGTGGCAGAGCGCGGGAAGAAGGGGCACGGTGGCATGACACGAGGCGAAGCGGACTTCATTGGGTGTCCGGTCGCCCGGACCGCCCTCATCATCAGCAATAAGTGGACGCCGCTGATTATTCGCGATCTAGAGCAGGGCGAGCGGCGCTTCAGCGAACTGCAACGGTCATTGCTGGGCATCAGCCCCAAGACGCTCTCCGAGCGGCTCAAGCACCTGGAAAGCGAGCATATCATCCAGCGCACGTGCTACGCTGAGATGCCGCCACGCGTGGAATATACGCTGACCGCAAAGGGCCGCGCGCTGCTGCCAATCATCGCTTGTATGCAGACCTATGGCGCGACCTGGCTCCAGCCTGGCGATGACGAGTCGCTGGTTGTCGAAGCAGGCGCAATCGCAGCTTCGCAGCCGTCCTGAATCCGCCCGTACCGCGTGCTCATTTATGCCCCGGTTGGGTGACCGGATGCGGCGCGGCGCGACCTTTCCAGTCCGCTCCCCGGCCGGTGAGCGCCAGTCGGGTTGCGTCGAGCACCAGCGCGCCAAGCGCCGCCCAGCCTACCGGCGCGGTCAGCGACCAGCCGACCGCCAGTTCTCCGTCGCGGTCGAACGGCCAGCGCGCGGCTACCTGCGCGACAGCCGCCAGTCCACCCAGCGCCGCTGCCACGCGACCGCGCCGAACGCGCGCCAGCGCGACGAGCGGCAGTAAGCCATAGCCGAGCAAGAGCAGCCCACCGGCGAGACCGGCGAACGGCCGGTCGCCGACTTCGCCATAAATACTCTTGCGCCAGCCGCGCCAGACCGTGCCCCAGGTCGTCCATTGCTCGTTGAAGACGAGGCCGCGCCCACTGACGACATCAACCCGGCCGCCGGCGCGCTTTACCACCTCCGCCAGCCGCACATCGTCCGCAAAGGTGGTCCGCAGTTCGGGCGCCGCGTAGCCGCCGACGCGCTGGTAGGCCGCGCGACGAATGAGGATGTACTGGCCGACGGCGAACGCGCCCCGGTGACTGGGGTCGCGCACTTCGGCCGGCGTCGCGCGTTCCAGCAGGGAAATCGCGCCGATCGGCGTCAGCAGCCGCGTGCCCGCGCCGGTCAGCGTCAGGTGCGGAATCGCCGAGACCAGATCGAGGCCGCCGCGCAGAGCATGGCCCAGGACCAGCCGCAACACCGACGGCGCGTGGCGGGTATCGGCGTCGGTAAAGAGCAGCCAGTCGGCCGTGGTCTCCGCCGCGCCGGTATGCAGCGCGTGGGGCTTGCCCGCCCAGCCGGGCGGCAGTTGCTCGACACGCCGCACCCGCATGCGCGGGTCGCGCCGCGCCCAGGCGGCCAGTAATGCTGGCGTCTGGTCCGTCGAACCATCGTCCACGACGAGCAGATCAAATGCCGGCCAGTCTTGCGCCAGCAAGGAGGCGACGACGCCGTCAATGTTCGCGGCCTCGTTCCGCACCGGCAGCACGATCGCGACCGCCGGCGTGCCGAGCGCCACCAGCCCCGGCTCGGGCGGACCAAGTTCCGCGTAGGTCCGCCGCACCCGCCACCACTGGCGCAGCGCCACCGCCGCGCACCCCGCCAGCCCCAGTGACCACGCCCACTCGCCCCACCGCGCCACTACGCAGTCCTTTCCCACACTGGCGCTCCCCGACCAGCCTGGCACGCCAGTCTGCCGAACCTGAGACTCATTCGCCCGCCGCGCAAGATTGTACAAGACGGCGGGGTTCGCGCCCGCTACCATCTCAGGTATGAATGGTTCATTGCCGTACACGGCTTGCCCAGCAACATTCCGGTCGGATTGGCGCAGTGGGGTGCGCGCCTGCCTGCCGGTTGCCGTCAGTGTGTTCGCGTATGGTGCAGTCTATGGCGCGCTGGCGCGGGCGGCGGGTCTGACCCTGGCCGAGGCGCTCTGGAGTAGCGCGCTGGTCTTCGCGGGGTCGGCGCAATTCGCCGCGCTCGGTCTCTGGACGACGCCGCTGCCGGTCGTCGCGCTCATTCTGACGACGCTCGTCATCAACCTGCGGCACCTGCTCCTCGGCGCGGCCATCCGCGACCGCTTCGCGGGCTGGTCACCACGCGCGACCTACGGCGCGCTCTTCTTCCTGGTGGACGAGAACTGGGCGCTGACGACCGCGACCTCGGCGGGCGGCGGCTTCCTCGCCGGCAGTGGCCTGGTGCTGTATGTCGCCTGGGTAGGCGCGACGCTGACCGGCGCGCTGGTGGGCGGCGCGCTTCCCGATCCCACGCGCTTCGGTCTCGATTTCGCTTTCCCGGCGGTCATCATCGCCCTGGCGACCAGCCTGTGGCGCGGCCGGTCCACCCTGCTGCCCTGGGCGGTCGCCGCGATCAGCGCCTGCCTGGTCGCCCGCTGGCTGCCGGGCGGCTGGCCGATCTTGCTCGGCGGCCTGGCGGGTAGCACCGTTGGGGCGTGGCGCGAGGTGGCGCGGGATGTGGCCTGAACCACGCGCGCTGGCAGCGATTCTCGGCATGGCGCTGGCGACCTACGCGACGCGCGCTGGTGGCGTCTGGTTGCTCGGCCGGACGCGCCCGTCGCGGCTACTGACCGTCTGGCTCAACCAGCTCCCCGGCGCCATCCTCGTCGTGCTCGTCGCGCCCGCCGTCCTCGCCGCCGGTTTCGCAGGAGTGATTGCCGGCGCCTGCACCGCGCTGGTCGCTGCGCGCACCCGCAATATCGCGCTGGCGCTCGTCGCGGGCGTCGTCGCGCTCTGGGTCATGCGGCGGATCGGCTAAACTGGCACTGTGCTCTGCGGGGCGGTCGCAGTGGCGTTTCTGACAAGTGATTCTGGGATTGCGTTCATGTCCCAACTGCGGCGCGAACAGGCGCGATTCTGGCGTGACAGTGACACCGGTGGCCTGGAGTTGCTGCGGGCGCGGTATATCACGCACGCCTTCACGCGGCACACCCACGACACGTTCGCAATCGGCGTCGTCGAAGCGGGCGGCGAACGCTTTGCATACCGGGGCGCAGAGCATGTCGCCCCAGCCGGCAGCATCATCCTGATCAATCCCGGCGAGCCGCACACCGGCCAGGCCACCACCGCCGACGGCTGGGCTTACCGAATGCTCTATCCCGCGCCGGAATTGCTGGCGGCGGTGGCTGAGCTGGCCGGGCAACCCGGCCAGCGACGAATACCCTTCTTCGCCGCGCCGGTTGTCCACGACCCGGCGGTCGCCCACTTGCTGCGCGTACTCCATCTCGCGCTGGAGCAACCGACCCCGGCGCTCGAACGCCAGACCCGCCTGCTCGCTGCCCTCGGCGCGCTCATCGCCCGCCACGCGGACGATCCACCCGCGCCGCGACCGGCTGCCGGCGCCGACCACGCCGTAAACCTGGCCCGCGACTACCTCGAAACCCACTACACCGAGAATGTCCTGCTCCATGATCTGGCCCAAGTCGCCGGCCTCAGTCCCTATCATCTCGTCCGCGTCTTCCGCCGCGCGACCGGTCTGCCGCCACATGCCTACCTGCTGCAAGCGCGGGTCGCGCGGGCGAAGACGCTGCTGGCGCGCGGCTGGCCGCCCGTACAGGTCGCCCACGCGACCGGGTTCGCCGA
>DASUBC010000548.1:0-4195 GCA_035763465.1 Thermomicrobiales bacterium | reverse complement strand
CGACCTTCCCCGGCGGCGCGTCTGGTCAGCAGCAGCAGGTCGGTGGCAGTGGCGGCAGCGCCCCGCCCAGCGGCACGACCCCCGGCCAGGGCGCCAACACGCCCTCCTCCGTGCCCTACAACCAGGTCTACGGCCAGTACCACGACCAGGCCCAGCAGGCGATTGACAACGGCGCCATCCCGCCCGAACTGCGCGACTACATCCAGCAGTATTTCAGCAATATTGACCCGAATGCTTCAGACAAGAAGTAGCGATACTATCGTGGCAGCATGTGAATAGCAACGCTCAATGAGAGGGGCATATGGTCGGGAAGACAATTACCATGTTCCTTGTATCGGGAAGTTCAAATGGCGTGTCAACGGTTGAGATTAGCGGCTGGACTGGGAAGATTCTCGTTTGTCCCCGCACTGATTTGGCGGAACTTGCCGCGCGGCCTGAGCCTACCCGAACCGGTATCTACTTACTCATTGGAGACGATCTAAACAATCCAGGGCAATTGCGGGTGTACATAGGTCAGGGTGACAATGTGCTGCGACGACTGACCTATCACAACAGCGATTCCGGTAAGGACTTCTGGGAAACGACAATAGTAGCCATAAGCAAAGACGAAAGCCTAACAGCAGCGCATGTTCGTTACCTTGAAAGTCGTTTGATAGATATTGTCAAGCGTTCGCCCCAGGCAACCTTGCACAATGCGAATTTCCCAACCACTCCAAACTTGCCCGAACCAGACCGCGCCTATATGGAATCCTTTCTCGCCGAAATGCGGCTTTTGCTCCCAACATTGGGCTATAGTTTTGTACAAGTACAACCTGTTACCAGTACAGCCAGTACGCCTGCGGCGCCGACTGCTCTCAGTTCACCTGCGAGTACATCACCTATCTTTCAGATGACAATGACACAATCGGGCATCACAGCTAAGGCCCAACAGATCAACGGTCAATTTGTCGTTTTGAAAGGCTCCTTCGCCCGGAAGGACCCACATACGGCCCTGCCTTCCAGCATCGTCGCTTTTCGGGACCAACTCTGCCAAAAAGGCATACTGGCAGACACCACACAGAACGGCTGCCTGGAATTTCTTGAGGATGTCACGTTCTCCAGCCCGAGTTATGCGGCGGCAGCCATTGCCGGCACCTCCACTAATGGACGTTTAGCCTGGCACGTCGAACAAACCGGTGAAACCTATAAAGCCTGGCAGGCGAATCAAGTTCAGCGAGCGGCCCAGGCAAATCCATCCAGTGCAATAGACGGTGATGAAGACGATGATGATACAGATGGCACTGACACCAATGATTGAGGGTAGGCAGGACGCTGGTCCTTACGCTGGGATGACGCCGAATGAATTCGGGGCCACCTCGGCGGCACGGCGACTATCCGCCACCACCGCTGGCAGGACGCAGTCCTGGAATGAGAATAGGTGGGTGGCCTGGCGGGCTGGGCACGGGATTGAAATCCCGTGCTGGGCAGGCTCCGCCTGGACGAAGTCTGCTTCGCAGACTGTACTCCACCGGCGTATGCGATGCTGCCAGCCTATCCAGCCGCCAGTCCGCGGAGCGGACTTCAGTCACCCCAGAGGGGTGCTCAGGCCCGGGTTTCAATCCGGGACCACTACCAGCAAGCCACCGCACCGTCCCCTAATCCGCAACCCGCAATCCGCAATCCACAATCCCGATGAGGGCCTGCCATGACCGTCCTCCCTACCAGCCGCCCGCGCGACGCGGTCTTCGACGAAGCCTTCCTCCGCAAGTTGGAACGGCTCGACATCGTCGCGCGCAAGTTGCGGGCGGGCGTGCTGCGCGGCGAGCGGCGCAGCACCAAGCGCGGCCAGTCGGTCGAGTTCGCCGATTTCCGCCTCTACACGCCCGGTGACGACCTGCGCCGCGTAGACTGGAACGTCTTCGCGCGCACCGACCGCGCCTTTATCAAACTCTACCAGGAGGAAGAAGACCGCACCGTCCACATCCTGCTCGACGCCAGCGCCTCGATGGACTGGGGCGCGGACGGGACGCACAAACTCACCTGGGGCCAGCGCGCCGCCGCCGCGCTCGGCTACATCGCGCTCGCCGGCCTCGACCGCATCGCCGTCGCCACGCTCGGCGCGGACGGCCCGCGCCAGGCGCCGGTGCTGCGCGGCACACGGGCATTCTTCCGGCTGCTCGACTTCCTCGCCGCCACACCGGCCAATTCCACCGCCGGCCCAGCCGACCTCGACGGCGCGCTCAGCACCTATGCCGGCCGGGCGCACAACCCCGGACCGCTCTTCTTGCTGTCGGACCTGCTGGTGGCGGGCGGCGGTAAGGCGGGGCTGGCCGCGCTCGCCGCGCACGGCTTCGAGCCGAACGTCATGCACCTGCTGGCGCCGGACGAACTCGACCCCACCTTCACCGGCGAGTTGAAGCTGGTAGACCGCGAGACGGGCGCGGCGCGCGAACTGACCGTGGACGACGCGGCGCTGGCGCGCTACCGGCGCGGCCTGGCCGACTGGCAGGCCGACCTCGCCGCCTATTGCGCCAGGCGCGACTGGCCCTTTTTGCCAGTCAACACCGGCACGCCCGTTGAAGATGTGCTACTGAACGCGCTGCGGAGCGGCGGGATGGTGCGGTAGCGATGGGCGTGCTCGCGCCGCTCGGCCTCGCGCTCCTGGCGCTTGCCGCGCCGATTGTCGCGCTCTACATGCTGCGGATGCGGCGGCGCGAGCGCGAGGTCTCCAGCACGCTGCTGTGGGAACAGGCCCTGCGCGATGTGCGCGCGAACGCGCCCTGGCAGCGCCTGCGCCCTAGCCTGCTGCTCGTGCTGCAACTGCTGGCGCTGCTGGCGCTTGTCGCCGCGCTGGCCCGGCCCTTCTGGCTCGGCGCGCCACCCCTCGGCGAGAACCTGGTCGCCATCGTTGACGTCTCCGGCTCGATGAGCGCGACGGATGTCACGCCGACACGGCTCGACCGCGCGAAGACCGAAGCGCGCAACCTGATTGACAACCTGCCGTCCGGCGGCCAGATGACCATCATCGCGGCGGGTGCGGGCGCGCAGGTCGTCCAGCCGGCCACCAGCAACCGGGCGGCGCTGCGCGCGGCGCTCGATGGGCTGCGCGGCCAGGCCGGCGCGACCGACTTCGCGGAAGCCTTCGCGCTCGCCACGCCCGCCGCCGAGCGCCTGCCCGACACCGCCGTCGTCGTCATCAGCGACGGCGCGTTCACACCGCCCGCCAACACGGACCTCCGCGCGCCGGTGCGCTTCATCCGCGTCGGCGAGCGGGCGGACAACCTGGGTATCACCGCCGCCGCGACCCGGCGCGGGCAGAGCGGCAACGAACTCTTCGTGCGCGTGCAGAATTTTGGCCCGACCGAGCGTCAGACGCTCCTCTCGGTCTACGACGGCCAGACGCTCCTCGACGCCCGCGCGCTCACCGTCCCCGCTAGCGGCGACAGCGGCACGACCATTCCCCTGCCGCCCGGCGCGGGCGTGCTCCATGCCACACTCGACACACAGGACGATCTCGCGCTCGACAACCAGGTCTGGATTCGCCCCGGCGCGAGCGGCACTGGCCGCGTCCTGCTGACCACCGCCGACTCAAACACCTTCCTCGACCGGGGGCTGGCGCTGCTGCCGAACATGGCCGTGGAAAAGGCCGAGAATGGCACCAGCGGCGCGGGCGGCGACTATGACCTCTACGTCTACGACGGCGTCGCGCCGCCCAAGGACGTGCGCGGCCCGGTGCTGCTGATTGACCCGCCCGCCGATAACGGCCTGGTGACGATCGCCGGCGGCCTCGACCGCCCAGCCATCACCGACCAGGCGCGCGACGACCCGGTAATGAAGGGTGTGGACCTGAGCAAGATTCAGATCGCCAGCGCCGCCGCGCTCGACCAGCCCGACTGGGCGCGGGCGCTCGCGTCCTCCAGCGGGCGTCCGCTCCTGCTGGCGGGCGAGACGAACGGCCGGCGGGTCGCCGTCCTCGCCTTCGACCTCCACAAGTCCGACCTGCCGCTGACGCTGAACTTTCCCATCCTGCTCGCCAACCTGACCGCCTGGCTCGCGCCCGATGCCGGCAGCGGTGTGCCGGACAATGTCAGCCCAGGCGCGGTCGCCACCATCACGCCGCGCCCCGGCGTGGACAGCGTCGTCATCACCGACCCGGCGGGCCGCGACCACAAACTCGTGCCGGCGCGCGGCACGGTGCTCTTCACGGATACCGGCC
>DASUBC010000547.1:0-9848 GCA_035763465.1 Thermomicrobiales bacterium | reverse complement strand
ATCGGTTCCTCCCGTCGCCCACGACCGCGCAACGCTGCTACGGTAGATTGTTAGTGATGCGCCTCGTCACGCCGCACGAACTTGCAGAACCGGCTCGGTTTACCGTCCGCAGTTGTCTCTTGATAGAGGAACGCCAGGCGGTTCTCATCGAACTTGGTGAAGAAGGTGTCCCAATCAATGGACGACAGTGAATCCTTCCCACTGTAGCCGGGGAAATCAATTCGCAGCACGCCTGGGTCATTCTTTGTGCCGGTGTCTTTCACCATCGCCGGATGACCACCGCGCTGCGTCACCCACTCTTTGATGCGCTGGTGACTGGTTGTCGTCGTGCTCTCGCTTGTCATCTCACTCCTCGACCAGCTGATTTTCCAGCGCGTACATGTCTTGCAGGTACGTCGTCAGCTCTTCTTGCAGCGTGTTGGCAGCCATCGTTGCCCTCCGTAGTAGATTCATGCGCCAGCTCACCAGGCTTTACCGCGCGCTGTCAGGAAAACGGCCTGGCCGGCGTAAAAACCAGCCAGGCCGGGAGCAAGGGAAAGGGAGAGAATGAGGAATATGCACCGGTCAATGTGCGGAAGTCGGAGTAGTTGGCAGCCCAACCGTCACCTTTGCATCGTCGCAACCTAGCGCGCCAGCGCCGCTACTAGACTGATCAGTGTAGTCAATAGGTGTGAACGTGCCGGTAAACGGAGTGAATAGGGGTGTGAACAGATTTGAATCCAGCAGATGGGCAGAGGAGCTTGCAGCAGCGCCACACTCGGCCGCTTCCACACTTGCGCGGATTATGGCCGTGGATTGCCCGGTAACAAAAAGCGATAGCCAACACCCCACTTGGTCTGAATATAGCGGGGATGTTCGGCGTCGTCGCCGAGTTTGCGGCGCAGACGCCGGATAAAGACCTTCACGTAATGAATATCATTGACGTATTGTGGTCCCCACACACGCTCCAGCAGGATCTGGTTCGGCAACACCGTGCCGGCGTGGCGCACGAGTTCAGCCAGAAGTTGATACTCGGTAGCCGTCAGCGGCGCCACCTCTCCGCACAGGCGCACCTCGTGCGTCGTGAAATCAATCGTGAGATCACCGGCAGCGAAATCGGCCGCGGGCGCGGCCGTACTGGACCGGCGCATCAGCGCCCGCAGCCGCGCCATAAATTCGAGCTGATCGAATGGCTTGGTCACATAGTCGTCCGCGCCGAGATCGAAGGCGCGCACCTTGTCTACAATATCGGTATGGCCGGTCATCATCATCACCGGCACCCGCGACGCCTGGCGAATGCGCTGGCAGACCTCAAAGCCATTCGGCGGCGGGATCGCGACATCGAGAATAACCAGATCGGGCGCTTCTTCGGTAAAGCGCTGGAGCGCTTCACGACCGTCGGCGACGATCGTGACGGCGCAGTCGGGCCAGTTCATGCGAAGTCCAAAGGCCACCAGCTCGGCCAGCTCGCGCGCATCTTCCGCAATCAAGAGTTTGAGCGCCATCTGCCCTGGTTCTCCTCAGCCATCGCTCGTGCAGGTTGTGTGGGATAGCGCCTGCTGTGGAAACGGTCCACCCTGCTGCTCTATAGCATCTTGTGTGCCAGGCAATGCGAGTCGGGAGTAGCGAGTAGAGAGTAGCGAGCAGTTTGGGGCAGCGTGGTGGCTAGCTGTTAACGTGGTAGCGTTGAGGCAGCCGCCAACCAAAGTCTGCGGCTGCCCATAGTAATACCGCGCTGGCATAAACTGCCCGGCTGCCCAGCTCGTCCAAAGGTATGAATCTTGCGGGCCTGCGTACGACGCTAGTATCCTACGGCTGGTGATGACGTACGGAGGGAGAAGGGCACATGGCAGCGCAAAGCCAGGCGAACGCCGTTTGGACAGGGGACTTGATGCACGGCTCGGGGCGGGTGAAACCCGCGAGTGGCGCTTTCGCTGAGCTGGCCGTCAGCTGGCCGGCGCGCACACAGCGATCGGCGGAGACAAAGACAACCAGTCCCGAAGAGTTACTGGCGTCGGCCCACGCGAGTTGTTTCGCGATGGCCTTCGCGCACGGACTGGCGCAAGGAGGGCACGCGCCCGAGCAGCTCGCGGTCTCGGCCACCGCTACCTTCGATCAGGTGGGCGGTGGCTTCAAAGTGACGAAGATTGCTCTGACGGTGCACGGGCGCGTGCCCGGCATTGATGCGGCGGCGTTCCGCAGCGCGGCAGAGGCGGCGAAGGACGGCTGCCCAATCTCCCAGGCGCTCAAGGGCAACGTCGAGATGAGCGTCGAGGCGACACTCGACTCGTAGGACGTCAGCAAACCGCAGCGCCATAGCGCATACAGTGACCTACGCCCCATCAGCGCGAGAGGCGCGCTGGTGGGGCGTTCGCTTATGCCCGCCGGCACGCTTGGAGAAACAGCGGCCTGCAATACCCCGTACACTCTTACAGACCGCCGTTGAGCGGCCCAACCATGCCGGTCGCAGACACGACAGAGGCATGTATCATGAGCGTTCTTGCCACGAGTGACCATGCCGCCGGCCGCCGTGATCGGCAGCGCGCCGAGCGCCTGGTGCAGGGTATCGAGGCCATCGCCGGCGACCTGGCGCTAGAACAGCTGCTCGCGCGCATCGTCACGAGCGCGACGGCACTGGTCGCCGCCGCTGGCGGCGCGCTCGGCCTGGTCGTTGATCGCCCCACTGGCGCTGTCGTGCGCCTCACCGCCGCCGAGGGCTTGCCACCGCTGGCGCCGGGAGACGAGCTGCCGCTGGACGCGGGCTTGATCGAGCGCGTCTTGCGCGAACAAGGGCCGCCGGTTTGCGCCGATGCTGCTGAGCTGGCCGGCCGCGCCGCGCTCGGCGTGGCGCTGTGGTGGGACGGCGCGCCACGCGGCGTCCTCGTCGTCGCCACACTGGGTCACCGCTTCACCACAAACGACCGCATCACATTGGCGCGTTTCGCCCGGCACGCGGCGAGCGCGATCGCCCACGCGCGCCGCCATGAGCAAGAGCGGCGTCACGCCGAGCGCCTGACCCTCATTGCGCGCGTCAACCGCCTGGTGACGGCTGGTCTCGAACGCGACGACCTCCTCGCCACTGCCGCCACGGCTATTCACGAGTTGCTCGGCTACCCCTACGTCGCCATCGCCCTCAGCGATCCCGCCGACCTCGCGAGTTTGGTGTTACGCGGCGTCGCCGGTCCCTTTCGCCACGCCGCGCCAGTGGGCTATCGCCTGCCGCTCACAGCTGGGCTCACTGGCGCGGCGGCGCGCGAGCGGCGGCTGCAACTGGTCAATGACGTGACGACCGATCCGCGCTATGTCCCAACACCAGGCGCCAGCGGCATCCGTGCCGAGCTTGCCGTGCCGATCACACGCGACGACGAGGTCTTCGGCGTCGTGAACGTCGAGGGCGGCGGCCCCTTCACAGCTGAGGACGCCGAGAGTCTCGCGATCATCGCCGACCAGCTGGCGATCGCGATCGCAAATGCCCGCCGGCTCGCCGCCGCGCGCCGCCGCGCCGCGCGCCTGACGACGGTCACCAGGGTCGGTCAGTTGATCGCCAGCCGGCTCAGTCTCGATCAGCTCCTCCAGACAGCCGTCGAGGCCATCCACGAACACCTGGCCTTCCCCCATATCGCGATCCTCCTCGTTGACCCGGCGAACTCCGACCTGCTGGTGCGCCGCGCGCGGAGCGGCATGTACACCGGGCATAGTATCTTGGAATACCAGCAGCGGTTGGGCGATGGGATTCTTGGCGCCGCCGCGCGCGATCGGCGCCCCCTGCTAGTCAACGACGTGACGGCCGACGCACGCTACATCACGATCCCCGGCGCCACCGCGATCCGCGCCGAACTGGCGGCGCCGCTCCTCAGCGGCGCCGCACTCCTCGGCGCGCTCAACATCGAGTCCGAGCAGCCGATTGACGACGAAGACGCCGCCGCGATTCTCCTGGTTGCCGACCAGCTCAGCATCGCCATTGATAACGCACGGCTCTTCGCCGATACCCAGCGCGCTCTGGACCGGACACGGCTCCTCTATGAGACGAGCCAGCGGATCAGCACGGCGCTGACCATAGACGAGGTGATTGCCGCCTACCTGGACGAGGTCGCGGCGCGCGGCCACTATCGCTGCACGATCGCGCTCTACGATACCGACGACGCCGGGCGGCGGGCGGCGGTCACCATTCGCGGCTACTGGACGCCCGAGGAAGGCACGGTGCTCCGCGCACAGACGATGCCGTATACCCACGACGGTCTCGACATCGTGCTCGACGCGGGCCAGACTATCGCCATCACGGACGTCCGCACCGATCCGCGCGTTTCCCCCAAACTCCGCGAGATTCAGATGAGCGAGGGGCGTCCCGCGCTGGCGCTAATTCCACTGATGGCGCGCGGCCAGCGCCTCGGCCTGGTGCTGTTGAGCTACCCTGCCGCCCACTCCTGGCCGGCAGCCGACCTGCGTCTCTACGAGGCGACCGCCGCGCAACTGGCGACCGCGCTTGACCGCAGCCGCCAGCATCAGCTGTTTACTGAGCGCAGCCGGGAGGTCGCGGTGCTGGAGGAGCGGCAGCGCCTGGCCCGCGATTTACACGACTCCGTCACCCAGCAGATCTTCAGCCTGACGCTGATCGCGCAGGCCATCTCGCCAGCCTGGCGGCGCGACCAGGCCGAAGGAGAACGGCGCGTCCAGCGCCTGCTGGAACTGAGCCAGGCCGCGCTGGGCGAGATGCGCGGCCTCCTCGCCGAACTGCGTCCCGCCGCTCCCACCCTGTCATCAGGTGTCGCACCCGGCGTCGCCCTGGTACGCCAGGAGGGGCTGCCGGCGGCCCTGCGCCGGCACCTTACCGCCGTGACGCGTGACGCGGGCGAGCAACCCGCAGTGTTGCTCGACACCACGAACTACGCGCCGCAATGCCCCGACCACGAAGAGACCTTCTTCTGGATCGCCCAGGAAGCGCTGCACAACGTGGTCAAGCACGCCCACGCTCAGCGGACGCTAATCGA
The DNA here is from genome assembly GCA_035763465.1 of Thermomicrobiales bacterium. GTDB lineage: Bacteria > Chloroflexota > Chloroflexia > Thermomicrobiales > CADCWN01 > DASUBC01. The sequence continues at coordinate 4,881 of DASUBC010000547.1, read as the reverse complement.
GCTGCGAGCAGACGAGGATCAGGTCTGCCTTTCAATCACCGATGATGGCGCTGGCTTCGCCAGGACGCCAGGGGGGTCAGGCGCGTTCGGCTTGCAGATCATGCACGAGCGGGCGGCGGCGCTGGGCGGCGCCGTGCAAATACGCTCGGCGCCCGGCCGCGGCACAACCGTCACGGCGCGCTTGCCGCGAAAGGACGCTCTCCTATGATCGAAACGCCGGTGCGGGTGCTGCTGGTTGACGATCATGCCATCGTGCGCGAGGGCTTGCAGACCTTGCTGGCTGAGGAACCGGCGATCACGATCGTCGGGGCGGCGGCGACCGGTACGGAGGCGCTAAACCAGGCGACGGCGCTGTGTCCGGACGTCGTCTTGATGGACCTGCTCCTGCCAGACCTGGACGGCATTGCGGTGACCGCGCGGCTGCGCGAGAGTGGCGCGTCGTGCCGGGTGCTCGTCCTCACCAGCTACGCAGACGACCGGCACGTCCGCGACGCGATCCAGGCCGGAGCGCTGGGCTACTTGCTGAAAGACGTACTCAAGCCGGAACTGATCCAGGCGATCCGCGCCGCCGCGCGCGGCGAGCCGGTGCTGCACCCCGAAGCGCAGCGCCACTTGATGCGGCAATTTGCCGCGACGGCCCCGTCCGATCCACTCGCCGCGCTGACCGAGCGCGAGCGCGACGTTCTGTGCCTGCTCGGCACCGGCCGAAGCAACAAGGAAATCGCGGCGGTGCTCCACCTGAGCACCGGCACGGTGAAGGGCTACGTCAGCATCATTCTGGGTAAACTCAACCTTGCCGACCGCACGCAGGCCGCCCTCTACGCCGTCCGGCACGGGCTGGTCGCTGGCTGACACCACCGCGCCGACGCGCCCCCGTGTTGCTCAGCACTCCTCGCTCTGATACGTGGCGCTTGTGGCGGGGCGCTGCGTACTCGCGCCATTATCCCTTCAGGCCCTACTGCACAGCGAATACTCCACAGCCTGTGCCCGCGTCACCGCACCGGACATTGCCCGCCGAGAATGAGCAAGAAGTGAACATCTTCTGGTCTGGCGACCGCCCTGGCGCCCGTCTAGAGTACAGGAAGTCACGACGACGCAGGTGGGTGGAGTTTGGCGGTTTACCGCGTGCCACATGCCCATGACAGGCACTGACGAATTATTGATCCAGACGACAATCTGATCCGTACTCACCGATTAATCACGGAGTGCTGACGATTCCTGGGAGGAGCGGCATGGCTGCTGTGCTTGCCCTACCCTGGCCGACCCTCGCGGCGTGCCACTCGCGCGCGCCACCGCCAGGTATGCCCGCGAACCAGACCTCGTAATATGCCGCGCTCGCGTGCCAACCGCTGCGGGATCGCCCGCGCCTGCTGGTCGCTAGGATGACTATGCGCGCTCCAAAGCAGTTTGCGTGACCAAGAGATAGGAGGACGGCGATGCTTCGTCGAGTAGCCACGGTGGCAACCTACCTGTTCGTCATGCTGGCGATGATCATCGGGGTGGCCGCCCTGCCGATCGGGGCGGCGGATCACCTCGATGGCCCCCTCGTGATGACCGACTCAATGTACGACATCAACGATGTCTATGCGTTCCAGACGCCGGGGAACGCCAGCAGCACCACGCTGATCATGACCGTCGTTCCGCTTGCCGGCGCCCAAAATCCCGCCATGTTCGGCTCGGGCGGCGCCTACGAGTTCAAAATTGATAACACGGGCGACGCCAAAGAAGACATTACCTATACCGCGACCTTCGGCGCGCCCAATAGTGCGGGCAAGCAGAGCGTGACGCTCAAGTCGGGCGCCACCACGCTCGGCGCCGGCATGACAGGCAGCACGATCACCCTGAGTAATGGCGGCCGGATGATCGCCGGCCTCTACGACGACCCCTTCTTCTTTGACCTGGCCGCCTTCAAGAACAACCTCCAGTTCTGCCCCGGTGGGGTCGGCACGAACTTCTTCAAGGGGCTGAACGTGATGGCGATCGTCGTCGAGGCGCCGTCGAACGCGCTCGGCGGGAAGATTGGTGTCTGGGCCAGGACGTTGAAGGGCGGGCAACAGTTCGACCGGATGGGCCGCCCGGCGATCAATACCGTCTTCATCGCGAACGCGAAGAAGGACACCTTCAACAGCACCCAGCCGGCCGACGATCCGAAGAACTATACCGCCGATGTCGTCGGTGTCCTGAAGAGCCTGGGCAATGACGACGCGACCGCGACGAAACTGGCTGGCGTCCTCCTACCCGATGTCCTGACGTTCGATACCGCGTCGAATGCCGGCTTCCTGAACGGCCGCCAGCTCAGCGACGACGTGATTGACGCGGAACTGAACCTGATCACCGGCGGCAAGGTGAAGACCGACTGCGTCGCGAACGACTCGAACTTCAGCACGAGCTTCCCGTATCTCGCTGCGGCGAACGGCGCCGCCACCCCGAACATGCCGGGCCTGCCGAACACCGGCGGCGGCGCGGGCGCGGCGCGGCAGACGGTGGCCTGGTGGGCGATCCTTGCGGCGCTGGCCTGCCTCTGCGCCGCAGGCGTCTCCGCCACAATCGCGATTCGCAGCCGCAAGTAACGGCCTGATTCACGGCGCTATCGCCGCGCCATGTACACCGAACGGAACACGTAGCACCGCCGTCCTCGCCGGGGCAGTCGCTCCGGCGGGGACGGGCGGTACGAGTCAGGTGGGGACATGACGGCACGACGCGCGCTCTTCCTCGTTCTCACGGCGATTTTCCTCATCGCCGGCTCGTACGCCTTCTCCGCCGGCCGGGTGTCGGGCACGCGTTCGGAACCGCTGGACGGCAGCGCGCTCGATGACGCGCCCGCCAGTTCCGGGCAAATGGGAACCGATCAACTCCTCTCTTTCTGGGGCGATCGGGTCGCCAGCGACCCGCACGACTACCTCAGCCTGACCTTCCTGGGGCAGGCGTTCATGCGGAAGGGGCGCGAGACCGGCGATGTCGGCAACTACGCCCGCGCCCAGGCGGCGCTCCAGACGGCGCTGGCGATCAACCCGAGCTACGACAGCGCGCTGACCTATACGGCGGCGTTGCGCTACACCTTGCACGACTTCGCTGGCGCGCTCGACCTCGCTACGCGCATGTACGCGAACGATCCCCGCCAGCTCCAGGCGCTGGCGACGATCGGCGATGCCGAACTCGAACTCGGGCGCTACGCCGACGCCGGGGCGACCTACACTGAGCTGGCGAGCAAGGCCCCCGGTCCGGCAGTTGACAGCCGGCTGGCGCGCCTGGCCTGGGTGCGCGGTCAGCCCGACGAGGCGCTTCGCCTCGCGCGCCAGGCCGTCGAGGAGGGCGAGCAGCTCGGACTCCAGAGCGAGAGCATCGCCTGGTACCACCTGCAATATGGCGAAGTGCTCTTCAACACCGGGCAGTACGACGATGCCGCCGCGCAATACACGCTCGCGGGAGAGCGATTCGCGAACTACTACCTCGCCTTCGCCGGGCTAGGCAAAGTCCGCGCGGCGCAGGGGCGGTATACCGAGGCAATCGCCAGTTACGAGCAGGCGGTCGCGATCGTGCCCCAGCCGGACCTCCTGGCGAACCTGGGCGACCTCTACCACCTGACCGGGCGCGATGCCGACGCCAGGCGCCAGTACGACACGGTCGAGTTCATTGCCCAGTTAGAGGCAATCAACCAGGTCATCTACAACCGGCAGTTAATTCTCTTCCGCGCGAATCACAGCCGGGAGATTGACGAAGCGGTGGCGTCGGCCCAGCGTGAATACGGGGTGCGGCAGGATGTCTACGGGGCCGACGCCCTCGCCTGGGCGCTCTACCAGGCGGGCCGGTACGACGAAGCGATGGCGCTGAGCGAGCGGGCGCTGGCGCTCGGCACGCGCGACGCGCTGCTCTTCTACCACGCCGGGATGATCGCGGCCCACCAGGGTCAGAACGCGCGGGCGCGGCAACTGCTCGGCGACGCACTGGCGCTCAATCCGGGCTTCGACCCGCTCCAGGCGGGGGTAGCCCGCCAGACACTCGCGGAGTTGGGGGGACAATGAACGGACGAGGGTTTGAACCAACCAGCAGCGCGCGGTGGCGGCGCTATCGCCTGCTCGTGGCGCTCGGCGCGCTGGCCGCGCTGTGCCTCCTGCTGCCACGCGGCGCGGCGGCGCACCCGCTGGGCAATTTCACGATCAACCACTACAGCCGACTTGAGTTCGCCAAGGAGACAGTGCAGCTCACCTACGTGCTCGACTACGCGGAGATTCCAACCTTCCAGCAAATGAAGCAACTCGACACTGACGGCGACGGCGCGCTCTCCACCGCCGAGGCGAACGCCTACCTGGACGCCAATCTGCCGAGCCTCGTCGCCAATCTTCACCTGATCGTCGCTGGGCAGGCGGTCCACCTGGCGGTCGCTGACCGCGCGGCGAGTTTCGTGCCCGGCCAGGGCGGGCTGCCAACGCTGCGGGTGGAAGCGCACCTCACCAGCGCGCTGCCTGCCGGCTGGCAGTCGTCCGGCGCGGCGACCTACGCCGACGGCAATTACGCCGAGCGGCTCGGCTGGCGCGAGATCGTCGTCCAGGGCGCTGCCGGCGTCGGCATCCAGGGGGCCAGCGTGCCGGACCACGACGTGACGAACGAGTTGCGGACATATCCGGCGAATATGCTCACCAGTCCGCTGAACGTCACCGCTGCTCACTTCACGCTCGTTCCCGGCGCCGGCGGCGACATTGGCTCGCGCGCGGCGAGCGTCCCCCGCCCAGCGGCGAGCCTGAATCGCCCGACCGACCGAGTGGCGGCGTTGATCACCGCGCGGGAGTTGACGCCACAGGTGATCCTCGTGTCGCTGTTGCTGGCGCTCGTCTGGGGCGCGGCGCACGCCCTCACGCCGGGCCACGGCAAGACGGTCGTCGC
>DASUBC010000546.1:0-5529 GCA_035763465.1 Thermomicrobiales bacterium | reverse complement strand
GCTCGCGACCAATATGTGTACGACCTCCTGGTCAGACATCCCCGAAACGGTCGAGCGCAGCTCAATCAGCATCCTGCTCTCCGACCATCATCTCTGGGGTGGGCTGGCCGCGACGGTGAAGCTGGCGCAACTCTGCCGGGTCTTCGGCTGGGGCGTCTCGATGCACTCCAACTCGCATCTCGGCATCAGTCTCATGGCGATGGCGCACGTCGCGGCGGCGATCCCCAACCTCACCTACGCCTGCGACACGCACTATCCGTGGCAGGTCGAAGAGGTGATCGTGGGCGGTAAGCGCCAGTTCACCGACGGCACGCTCGCGCTCGACGATACGCCAGGGCTGGGCGTCGAGCTGGACGAAGACGCGCTCGCCCGCCTGCACGAGCAATACCTGACCTGCGGCCTGGCGAAGCGCGACGACGTCGCGGAGATGCAGAAAATCCAGCCCGGCTGGCAGCCCGTGCGCTACTGACGAGTCGGGCAGTCGGGCAGACGGGCAGTTGGGCAGTGGGTTCTGGTTAGCGCGGTGGCTGGCTGTTGGCTCCGGCGCTCGACCAGCGCACTGCCCGACTGCCCGTCTGCCCGACTATTGCACCTTTCCCTGTTCTTCTTTGTACCGCCAGTAGACGCGCAGGAGGTCGGCGTCAATCGTAATCAGCTCGGGGAGCGCGTCGAGGTGGGCGAGCGTATCGAGCAGGTCTTCCTCGGTGAACGCCTGGCGATACCAGCCGGTGCCGAGCACGCCATCGTGATTGAACTCAAAATCGAGTTTCTGAATCTCATCAACAATGGTGTCGAAATCCTTGATCACCATGTGCAGCGCCTTGCGGTCGCCGCGCACGTAGAAGAAGCGCGGCCGGCGTGGGTCAATGTCGGTGGTGAGCGCCATGCTGGTTGCCTCCTGCCCTGACGATACTCCCCTGTATCGCCGCAGCTAGTGTGCCATTCAGGGCGGCGTTCGCCAAGAGCAAGATCCTCACGCCTGGCAGCCCTCACCCCGCCGCCTGCGGGCGGCACCCCTCTCCCGTGGCGACGGGAGAGGGGATGCTAGCGGAGCGGGCGGGGGTGAGGGTCATCAGTACACCTGCAAGCCGCTCGCCTCGCGCAGACCATCGCGCCAGGCTTCGGCGTTGCGATTGTGCTGGGGCAGCTCCTTCACGCGCAGGCCGCTGTGGCGCGGGTCTTCGTGGGCGGCGTAGAACGCTGCCAGCTGGTCACGGAGCGCGGCTTCGATCGTGGCGTGGTCGGGATGACCGATCAGGTTCACGGTCTCACCGGGGTCGGCCTGCAAGTCGAAGAGCTCGTCCGGGCCGGCGGGGTAGCGCGCCACCAGTTTGTAGCGCGGCGTGCGGATCATCCGCAAATCGCCATATTCGCCGTAGCAGGTGTCGTCCCAGTCAGCTAAAGCCTGCCCGGCGGCAAGCGCGCGGTAGCTCCGGCCGGGGTAGGCGCGATCCGCCAGCGCCGGCTGCCGCAGGCCAATGCCCGCGTAGTCGCAGATGGCCTGGAAGGTGTCGTAGTGGTCCACGCAGTGGTCAAGCGTCCGGCCGCGCGCGACCGCCGCCGGCCAGCGCAGCAGCAAAGGTACGCGCAGGCTCGTCTCGTACATGTTCAGCGGGCGGGTGCTGTTCCCCTTGCCCCAGAAGCCGTGGTGGCCGAGCGCGCAGCCGTGATCGGCGGTGTAGATCACCAGCGTGTTGTCGAGCGTGCCGGCGGTGGCCAGCGCGTCGAGGATGCGGCCCACGTTGCGGTCAATATCGGTGACGGCGGCGTAGTAGTTCTGGTAGCGGAGGTGCAGATCGGCCAGTGTGTAGTTCGGGCCGCCCGCCATGCCTTCGTTCTTGTGCCAGGGGTGCGGCTGATAGGGCGGAATATCGCGGAAGGTGGCCTCCCGGTACGACGCGACGAGGTCTGGTTCCTGGCCGAGATAGGGCGAGTGGGTCGCGATGTAGCCGACATTGAGGAAGAAGGGGCGGCCAGCGGGCGCTGTTCGCAAGAATTCGAGCGCGTAGTCGGTGATGAAGCCAGTCTTGTTGCCGGTGAGCGTCAGCGGCTCGTCATTCAGTACATAGGTGTATTCCTCAATGTGCGCGCCCTGCCAGCGCGGCAGGCCGAAGTGCCAGGCGAAGCCGCGCGGCGTCGTATGCGAACGCCCCAGGTGCCATTTGCCGCTGAGGCCACAGTAGTAGCCCGCCCCGGTCAGCAGTTCGGGCAGCGTGATTTCACCGGCCAGCCAGTCGCGGTCGCCATATTCCGGCACGACTTCTTGAATCCAGTCGTGGATGCCAACCTGCGAGGGTGTGCGGCCCGCTAGCAAGCAGGCGCGGGCCGGCGAGCAGACCGGACAGGGCGTGAAGGCGTTGGCGCAGCGCGCACCTTCGTCCGCCAGGCGGTCTAGGACCGGCGACCGCACCTCGCTGTTGCCGTAGCAGCCGGTGGCCCAGGCGCCATGGTCGTCGGTGAGAAAGAGCAGGATGTTCGGTCGTGAGTCGTGGTCGGCCAATCCGATCCTCCCAGCCTGGCCGCGATCACGGCCAGGAATGCGTTCCGCAGAGCCACCAGCGCGCGTGCCGACGCTGCATGAATTGTCGCTGGACGAGCCAACGACGTAAAGGCGCTGCATGACGAGCACCAGATAAGTAAATGCATGATGTGTGCGACAATGGCGACGGTTGCCCCCCAGTCCCCCAATTCTGGGGAAGCAGGATGGGGCGAACGCGGCGGCTTTCTCTCATGCAAGTAGTGGAGAGAATGGTCCCCGGCACAGGAGGTAAAAACATGGTTGACCGGCTCGCGGCAGTTCCCCCCAGTATTGGGGGGCGAGGGGGGTCACGATGCGCCTGCTGACTGATAACGAAATCGCCCAGCGGCGCCAGCGCCGCCAGCAGCCGACCTTCGCCGCCGCCTGGGCCGCGCTGGTGGACACGGCAGACCGCGCGCTGGCGCTGCGCGTCACTATCCCCACCGAGGGCGCGGGCTGGTGGCACAACTATTTCTGTCCCGACCACGCCGCGCAATTGATCTACGATCCCGAACAGCCGCACGCGCACCGCTGCCCGGTGGACGGTCACATCTTCTCCGGCGAACCATACGACGGCGCGTGGCGCTCCCGGACGCAGCATGTGATCGTTGATGGCCTATACGCGGCGGCGCTGGCGTGGCTGCTGGGCGGCGATGAGCGCTACGCGCACCACGCCACCGTCATCTTGCGAACCTATGCCGCGCACTATCCCTATTACCCGGTGCATGGCGAGCACGCGGGCAAGGGCCGCTGCATGGGCCAGTCGCTCGATGAAGCGGTCTGGAGTATCCCTCTCGCCTGGGCCTACGATGTCATGCGCGATACGCTCGCGCCGGACCTGCGGGCGCAGATCGAGCGCGACCTCCTGCGGCCGGTCGCCGAACACCTCATGACGCAGCTGTGGCAGTACATTCACAATATCCAGTGCTGGCATCTGGCCGGGCTGGCGACGCTCGGCGTGGTCCTTGACGATGCGCGCTACGTCGCGCCCGCGCTCGCCGGCGATTACGGCCTGCCAGGGCAACTGCGTGAAGGCGTATTGGATGACGGCTGGTGGTGGGAAGGGTCGCCCAACTACCACTTCTATACCTTGCAAGCCGTGACCGCGCTGGCGCTGGCGCTGCGCCGGCAGCACTCCGATGTGCTCGCCGCGCCGCGCCTCGGCGCGATGCTCCGCGCGCCGCTCGAACTGGCCCGCGCCGACCGCAGTCTGCCGGCGACGAACGATGGCTGGTTCGACGAGGCCGCACCAAACGCGCTCGGCAGCCATGCCGCCAGCTACGAAGCCGCCTGGAACCTCTGGCACGACCCGGCGCACGCGGCCTTCCTCAGCCGCGTCTACGCCGCCGGCACGCCGCGCAATACCCCGGAGGCGCTGCTCTTCGGTCCTGCGGACCTGCCGCCGGCCGAGACACCCGCCCGTCCGAGCGTGCTCCATGCCGCCAGCGGCTACGCGATGCTGCGCGGCGGGACAGGCGACCGCGAATGCGCGCTATTGCTGAAATACGGCCCGCACGGCGGCGGCCACGGCCACCCGGACAAGCTGGCGCTCGACCTCCACGCCTGCGGCCAGCGCCTCGCGCCCGACCTCGGCACGCCCGGCTACGGCATCCCACTGAACCGGGTCTGGTATCGCCACACGCTGGCGCACAACACCGCGCTGCTCGACGCCACGCCGCAGCCGCCCGCGACCGGGCGATTGCTCCGCTTCTCGGCGGCAAACAACGCGCTCTACGCGGTGGCCGACGCCAGCGTCGCCTGGCCGGACGACGCGCCCGCACCCTACGCCGGCGCGACGATGCGCCGCTGCATCCTCTGGCGGCCGGGCGATACACCCTACTTCCTCGACATCGTGCAGGTGCGCTGCGCTGGTGATGCGCCACACCAGATTGACCTCGCCTGGCATCACCAGGGCGCGCTGGATGTTGCCGGCCTGACGCCAGCTACGCTGCCTGCCGCGAATGAGACCTATGCGCTGCTGAACAACGTGCAGCGCATCCCCGGCCAGTCCTGGCACGGCGTCTGGCGCGCGGAGAACGCCAGCACGGCCTGCTGGGCGCTCGACCCGCCCGGCTCGACAGCCTACGCGACCCACGCGCCGTACAACCCCGCCGCCGAGACAATGTCGCTGGTGTTACGCCGCGCCGAAGCATCAACCGCGACCTTCGCCGCGCTCTTCGCCCCGTTCAGTGACGAGCCAGTCGTGCGCCAGGCCACCTGGACCGACCGGAGCGCGGGCGGCACAACCGCCCTCACCGTGCTGGTGGAAGGCGACGGCTGGCGCGACGCCTGGGTCGTCGGCAGCGCGCCGCGCGACCCCGCCCACGACCCGCCAGCCTTCGCGGACGCGACCGTGCGCGAGCATGTGCTGGCACAGATGTGAACAACCCTCGCCCCGCCGCCTACGGGCGGCTCCCCTCTCCCGTGGCGCCGGGCGGGAGAGGGGGCCGGGGGGTGAGGGCCGTCAGATGCACACCATCCCTATCGAACTATCCGCCAATCTGGACGAAGCGCGCACGCGCTTCCTACGCGACCTCGGCGCGTGGGTGGACGAGAGCATCGCCCGCTACGCCGATGCGCCGGCCACCGATGTGCATGACCAGGGCACGTTCACGACCGGCTGGGAGCCGTACCTGCGGGCGACCGGCGACGCGCGGGCGCTCGCCTTTCTGACGACGCTGCGCGACAAGATTCGCGACCACTTCGTCGCCGCCGGCCGCTGGCGACACGGCTACTGGACGATGCACGAGGCCCACCACGGCACGGAGCATTACGAACTTTTTCTCGGCGCGCTCGCGCGGCTCGCGCCGGACGACGCGGCCACCGTGGCGCAACTGACCGACGCGGCGGAACATTTCGGCAACTGGGTCGCGGACGTGCCACCCTGGTTCGACTGGGATCGCGGCCTGTACCACTCCAGTTTCTTCGGCACGGACGGCGTGCGCCTGGAGCCGGGACTGGAGGTCAACATTCCCGACCACCTGCGCTGCGTCAACATCGCCCTGCTGGCC